>NZ_JBIXLP010000006.1:0-157621 GCF_053543535.1 Providencia sp. AGC89 | reverse complement strand
GTTCCCAGGCATACCAAAGCCAGCGTTGTTGTTTCTTATTAGCCACAAAAGACCACTGTTCATCGACTTCACAAAGGAGTTCAATGTGCAAATTATCAAGCGGTAAAGACGTTACCTGCTTCGGCGAGAGTTTTTTAAAGTACGAACAACCGCATTAATGCTGATATGAAGGGCCCTAGCAGTATCACGAATACCGGCATTATTCATCGTGAGGTCGATAATTTTATCTTTAGTTCCGGGTTGGCAAGCACGATATTTATAATCGAGTTGGAAGCTTCGGCAGCAATCTTGGCAACGATAACGTTGATGACCAGTGCTACCTAATCCATGTTTTTTCACTGGGAGCGTTTGTTGACAAAATGGGCACCTTACATCGACTTTAGCCATGAATATTCTCCGATAAATTACCCTATATTACAGGTTAATCACCGGATTGAATACATGACCCATGCACCGACATTTAATAAATCAGCATATAATGATGCTCATATTTAAATATTAAAATACTAACGCCTCAGCAGAAAAATAATTTTTTTTACTAAGTGGAGTGTCTGTATTTTTATTTATTTCTGTCTCGTCAGTTAAAAAATAGGCAGGGTCAATATTAAATATCTGAGATAATTGATATATCGTATCAACATGGATATTGACTTCGCCATTTTCATAACGTGATTGATGTTGTTGGCTAATACCTAATAAGCTACTTAATTCTTTTCCGCTCATACCATTAGCTTCTCTTAATACTCTAATTTTTAGACCAACAGATTTTGATATTTTTCGTTTCATAATGTTCTCTCTAATTTTAATAACACAAAATTAATTAAGGATTTTTAATGTTATTAATGTTTCTTATGTGGTTTAATTCTCTTTTTTAGTACTAAAAAAATGAAAAAAAGATTTAATATCAATCTTAAAGTATTCTGCATATTGAGATAACCTATCTATATTTATTCTATTCACTCCTCGTTCATATCTAGATTGTTGTTGTGGACTAATTCCTATTTCCTTAGATATAATAGATATAGGAATACCTAACTTTTTTCTATGATAATAAATTTGATATCCAATTTGTTTGGATATTGAATAATTTTTTGACATGTTTTCCCTTTATAAAATAAATCATAAACAACAGGGCTACACTAGATATAGATAAGGCAAAAACTAGAGCTTAATAGTTAATATATAGATAATTTAAAAAAAAGCATGTGTTTAAATCAAGATATTGTATTTTTATATGTAATGGTATTATTTAATGACCACCCATTTTAGATGGTCGTAATATGATACTTAAAACTAGGCCAATTATTCATATCGAATATTGACTGTTGCTGTACTGTTCGCTTTCCCAGGCGTTATTTTAGCTGCCGTTTTAATATAGCGAGCTTTCCAGTTGAACCGGATATCTCCAGCAGCTGAATTAGTTATGGTATTATTTTTAGTAGCTAGTTTTATAGGGGCATTACTTGCATTTAGTAGTTGTATGGCAATACCTGTTGCAGAGCCCGTGCCAGATAACTTGATTTTCCCTGTTTGCGTATCAACATACCCCGCACTACTGGTAATGGTTGTTTTAATATTAGTTCCGGCAGCACAACTTAAGGTGATCGGGATATTAACACTAGCACTTACTGCGCCAATATCCTTAAATTGTGTGTCATACCAATCACCTAAAACAACGGTATAGTTGTTCGACTTTGTTGTGCATTTTGCTACATTTATTCGCACGGCATTCATCGGTATATTTAATGTACTGATATTCCAATTTATATGGTTAGGGTTTTCTTGGATTAATCGTGCAACAGCCCCGGCCTTAAGGGTATTAGACTGTGTTACATTTCCGGTTTTTTTTACTATAAAAACCCATTTGGGCACTGCAATACGCCATGGCATTCTATCTCCGATAGGGTATGGGCTATAATAATCTAATGCCCCTGCTACGGCTCGAATCTCTACACTGATACCTGGAATATTAGTGGCAGCTATTTTATTTAAGTTTGGCACCCAGCCATTTATATAGCTGGCATGTAATCTTGCCTGTCCACATTGGCCGTCTTTTCCTGAGAATGTCGTAATATTATCACTAGCAAAACGAATTGTATATGTACCTAAATTCCTTGTTGAATTATCATCATATTGAATAGTATGAGTTTGTGTAGGAACATTGACATTAATATTCCTTAAGTTTGGGTTTTGAATACAAGCAGAATATGAATATGTAGAATACAATAGTGTTGTCATTAATAATGCTTTTACATTAGATTTCTTCATAGATGTTTCCTCTGGTTTTTATAAGGAATTCTTTTTTAATATATTCTTTCTCTATTTCAGTGAAGATGAAAAACTCTAATATACTAATGTTAAATATCTCAGCATACTGATTTAGCCTATCTAAATTTATCCGGTTAATACCATGTTCATATCTTGATTGTTGTTGTTCACTCACACCAATTATGTTTGCAATCTGGTTTAATGTCATTCCATTCATTTTTCTATAATATGTTATTTTACTTCCAACTATTTTGGAAATAGGGTAGTAATTAGACATAATGTATCTCCTATTAAAATAAATATAGGCGTAATAAGAAATTATATTTAATTACTGATAAGTAAATGTAAATTCTAAGTGGCTTTTAAAAGACCCTGCAATCATTCCATTACCATAACCTGAAACTCTAGCTGATAACGGAATTTCTACGCTTCTAGTTTGTGTGTTGACATTTGTTGTAATGGTATCGCCGTGTTTTATAGTCGCTTTATTTGCAGTTCTTGCTAAATTCAAAGCAACATTTTTTGCTGTCCCGTTGTTTATAAAATACTCTGGAGTTGTTGGGTCTGGAGTACCTGATATAGCCATTACAGCTTGGCTTGTTCCTACAGGGCAATTTTTGAGCTTAACTGAAAAATCAACCCATGACGATTTTTGTGTATCCTTAATATTCCAAATATTAATCTTTTTTAAATCAATAAGGTAATTAGATTTTTCAAGTTCACAAGGCGCAGCTATGACAGTACCGTGTACTTTAATATTCGCAGCTTGCCCAAAAACAATGAAAGAGCAGCTCATTAGTGATAGAAATAAAATAAAGTGTCTCATATTCTTTTCCCTGTTTATAAATAGGTAATTGTTGCTGTAATATTTGCAGAAATAGTTCCAGGGGTGACATTACCTAATGAGCTAAACGCACGTGTTCTTAATGGGATGTTAATATTTGTTTGTCCATTTGTAGTGACTTGCAATACTTTTTGGTTACCTAAAGCGGTTGTTCCATTACCATTTTGTAGTTGTACAGCTAGGTTCCTTGCCGTACCTTGGTTTTTGTATAAACTTGTTGCATCCGCAGTATCCGCGGTTCCTGTAAACGTCAGTTTTACTTGGTTAATATAGGTAGAACAGTTATTTAAGCTAATATTAAAGTTTTTCCATGGGGAACCTGAATTGGTATTTTTAAAGACATCTGCAGAAATACTTTTTAGGTCAATATCAATATTATTCCCACCAGTAATATTACAAGTAGCCGCTTTAATATTTCCGGTAAAATTCAATGTCACTGTGCTAGCAGCAAATAAATTCCCACTGATTATTAAGCTACTAAGTAAAATTAAATTATTAACTATTATTTTCATTTTTTATTCCTACTCATAGCGAATATTTACAGTAGCAGAGGCATTCGCTGTACCTGGCGTGATGTTATCTGCCGTCTTGATATAACGAGCCTTCCAATTAAACATGTAGTCTCCAGCCGGAACATTATTTTGCAGGCTGTTCTTGGTATTTAGCTTGATTGGATTATTATTTTTATCCAATAATTGTATTGCGACACCAGTAGCACTATCAGCTCCTGTTAGCCCTAATTTTCCTGTCGCCGCATCTTCATATTTAGAACTTGTGACAGTCGCTTTAATATTGGTACCTGCCGCACAGGTTAATGTAATTGGAATATCAACCGGTGTACTGGTTGAGCCTATATTAGGAAATTGTGTATCATACCAATCTTGCATATCAATATTGTAGGTTGACTGATTATTCTTTAATGAACAGCTAAGCACATTGATACGAATAGCATTAGTTGGCATATTTAAGGTTGTTAAAGTCCACGTCACACTGGTTGGTGCACGGTAAGTTACGGTTAACCTTGCGACATTTCCGGCTCTTAATGTGCCACCTTGTGTTACCGAACCAAGTTTTTTTACTGTGATGCCCCAATGCGTTGTTAATATATTATAATTGGAGTTGTTTTTATCCCATGAAGCATTAAACGCTCCAATGCCTGCGGTTGTAACAGAAATGCCAATACCCGGAATATTAGATAGGGCAACTTTATTGGCATTTGGTGACCAGCTATTGATAAAACTCCCCGTTAAGTATGAAGTAGCACAAGAACTCGAATCACTAGCTACCCACTGAGATGTAGATGAAAAATCAGCACGGAGAGACCCTAAATCTCTAGGTGTAATATCATCATATTGAATGTTATATACCGCGGTCGGTACGTTAGCGAATTTATTATTTAAATTTGGGTTTAAGGTACAAGCTGCATTAGCATACCCTGAGTATAAATATATAAAACTCATAGCCAATATCGATTTATAAATAAAATTTTTCATTATTTATTCCTTATTATCGGCAAACTGCTGCTGTTTTATATAACCCCATATAATTCGATATACCTGCTAAGTTATAATTGACTTGGCATTGTTGTTTATCGTTATATTGAATAATAAAATTGCCGTTTTCAGCTAAGCCTGATAAATAAATTTCGCCATCATTCCCCACCATACTGTTTAACTGCGGGTTATCGTTAAAGATAGCTTGGGCGCCAAAAGGTACAGGTTTACCGTCAGTAAAAGTCAGCAGCATAATTGCGCGGTAGCCAACGTTTGCGGTAAAGCTCGCTTTGACTAAAGCCCCTCGGCTTGGTGAAACACTTCGACTGGATAAATCCATCTCAGTATTCTCAGGTAATGCAGAGGTATCGATATCGATCATATTTTTGCGATAAGCAGTGACATAAGGTACCAATGCGTAACCTTGGTTATTTGTAGTCACCCCAGCTTGGTTTAGGATCGGTACATCACCTGCATCAGGAATTTCAACAAGCGCCGCGGTTTCTCCCAACTGTTGGCCAAGTACAAGGCCGCCAGAATGTGCGACTAAGCTACCGTTAACCCCGTAATAGAGGTTATAGCTGTCTTTGCTGTAGCCACTACCGCCTGAGACTTCACCATATTGGCCTTTATAAGAAGCATTCATATTACCGTTAGTGCCTTGGTCTCGAGTAGTAAAGCCTTGTTGAACGCTCCAATTTAACCGGTTATTTAACTGTGATGCTGAAAGACCAATGCTTCCGGTACTTGCACTATTACTGCTGCTACTACTGTTAAAGTTGTAATAGAAGGTATCGTCAAATACCGAAAAGGGTACGCTGACGGAAAGCGCTAATTGATGGTCATCTTCGCTTTTTGAACGACTTCCTGACCGATAAGAATAGCTATTGGTATTTTTGTTATAGGTATAATTCAAACTATAACTGACACCTTGCCAACTATTGTTATAACCCACCGTGGCAGATTGCGTTTTTCGGTCACTGTTCCAATAATCTTCATTAATATAACCAACAGAAATTGAACCAAAACTATCCCCTAAGTTTTGGCTGAGGGTAATTTCACCACGATTACGGCGTCGTTCAATTTCAGGGGCATAGTTTGTATCCCTATAACCATCAAACACTTCCGCTAAACTATAAAAGCCTTTGGTGGAATAACGATAACCTGCCAATGCGATATTAGTACCAATATCATTGATATTTTTGTTATAGCGGAAACGGTATGATTGGCCTTTTTCCTTAACATCATTACTGAGCGTTGAATTTGCATGAGTAACGTCAATTGATAAGGCACCAAAGCGCCCAAGGTTTTGCCCTGCACCAATGGAATAAGACTGGTAATGTTCACTAACTTGGCTTCCTCCATATGCGGTGATGCCATAAGGCAAGCCATAGATTAAGGTGAACTGACCAAATTTTGTTTTATCAATGCTATTATCATAAGCGCGGTATTCACCGCCAGTTACGCTATAAGAAAAATACCCTTCACGTTGTAATACGGGTAATGAAGCGAAAGGAACAATTTGGTATTGCTCGCTACCATTAGACTCTTTTATTGTGACATGTAAATCGCCGCTCCCCCCTGTTGGGTAGAGGTCTGTAATTTCAAAAGGACCAGCAGCCACTTCAGTTTGGTAGATAATGTAGCCATTTTGGCGGATTGTTACTTGTGCATTGCTACGTGCTATCCCGCGAACTACAGGCGCATAACCACGCAAGCTTTCAGGGGACATATCGTCATCTGTTGCCAATTGTGCACCACGAAAGGGCACACTATCAAAAACCATCGAAGGCGAAACACTATCACCTAAAGTTAATTGGCTTTTGATACTATTAATGCCACGCGATGCATAAGTGTAAATGGTGTCCCATTTACCGGATTGGTCATTATTACTGGACCATGTTGTATAGTTACGCAAACGCCAGGCCCCAAGATTTATACCGGGTCTTAAATTCACATAATGAGATGTACTATCTGAATCATTATTTTTTCGGTCGTAATTTTTTGAACCATTATAGCTATAGTTTAATAATAACGCGTTGATTCCATTGTCAATGTTAGCTAAATCAACATATCCCCTTGGGTTTCTATCCAAGGCAATTTGAGGAATACTAAGATATAAACGTTGTGAACCAAATTCAAAATCACTTTTTGCATCAGGGATGGCAGCAAGGTTTATACAGTGGCTTCCTGAATGTTGCAATTCAGGGTAATCATTAACTTTAATGCCAAATTCTTTGAGATCATTAAGAGATAAACAAGGAGCTAACTTGTTATTACTGTCTTTATCAAACTTAAGGCTTTTAGCACCAATTAGGTTGGTATTAACATAGATATCAACATAGTAATCCCCTGCTAATTGTTCATCATTTTCAAATTGTGATAAGTCAACTGAATCTTTATTAGGTAGCTCTAAAAAATCAGGGTCAAAATAGACTGTATCATCTGGTTTTTCTTCAGCATATAATGCCGTCGTATAGCCTAAATATAATAATAGGCCAAAAAATATTTTATTTAATTTCATATCGTAACCTAACTCTTTTTATAAGTTTATATTTTTTTCGAGTGTTTCTGGTGCAGACCCATAGTCATTAATAACTTCCCATTTAATTATTCCATTAGAACTAGGGTTATTAACGTCAAAAGATGCACTTGCAAATGGTGCGACATAAGAAACATCATTTGCTTTAGTTCCATTAAAGCTAATGCTTTGAAAGTTCATAAAATAGGGAGTTGGGTTTTTAACAATAATGTTATTTCCTGACTTAGACCATACTAATTTTTTTTGTTCTTCAATAAAATCAACATTCTTTAAGCTTTTTGGACGATAGATCAGCTTCATTTGTGTTTTAAATGCAATTTGCAATGAATTTTCTGTTCTTTCTGTCGCAGGGATCGTTTTTATATTTAGCCAGAATAATGACTCTCTATCATTAGGTAGTTTATTCTCAGTTAGAAAGATTCTAAGTGCATTTGTGTTATCCGGATTCAACCTAAATAATGGTGGTGTTATAGCAAAATCAGATTGTTTTTTTTCATCGATATTATCAATCCAAGACTGAATTAAATAAGGGATCTTATCTGGGTTTTCTACACTAATGCTGACATCTTTGTTTCCCTCATTGTAAATAACACGAGTTCCACCAATAATGACACCTGCATATGCAGTGTTTAATAGTGTAAATACAGAAATGAAAATATAGATAATGAATTTCATAATACCACCATTGATTATAATTATATAAGGCTTAATTCCTTTTAAACCTTATTTTTTATTTAGTTATAATTGATTGTAAATGTTGCAGTGCCGTTAGCAGGACCAGGAGTTACAGTGTCAGATTTAGCAATATAACGTGCTCTGAAGTCTAAATTATTTTCAACACCATCTTTTAATGGGTATGTTTTAGAGGCAGTAAATAGTGGGACTACTTTATTAGCATCATCAGTAATTTGAATACCGACACCAGTTGCAACACCAGTTTCTTCTTTTAATTTAATAACTTCATCATCGCCGATATAAGAATCCGCATCAAACTTAACAGAAGCACTTGTTACAGTCGTTGGGCAATTAATTAATTTAATGGTAAATTTAGTGGCGGCAGCAGTACTACCTGCACTTGGTAATGCGGTTTTTGAAACTTTACCTAAATTAACTTTTAATGCATCAGAACCAGCAGCTAATTCACAGGCTTGGTCAATAATTTCACCAGTAAAATCAATAGTACCATCCGCTGCTAATGCATTATTAATAGCAAAGATTGAGGATGCAGCAATTAATGATGCAAGTAAATTCTTTTTCATCTGTTTTTCTCCGGAATATAATTTATTTATTTTTCATTGAGTGGTTGAAAATATCAATTACTCAACTGAAGAGTATTTTGAATCTATTTTTTAAAATAAACAAGTTTTGTTATATTTGGTGAAATATAACTAAATTTTAATATTGTTAATATCATAATAAGTAATTAACACACTATTGGTTAATAATTAACTCTATGTTCTTACTTAAAGTAAATTTCATTTTTACTGGGTTTTTTACTAAAGTTAAATAACGATATAAAACTAAGATTACCTATAAAGTGGTGGATAAATTTAATTTATCTCTTATATGGTGATTGTTTAGGTTTATCAGGTGTTAGCATATGGAGTATACTTGAAGTGTTTGTCATTTATATTATCTAAAAATGAAAAATCATTATAAATATCAAATCACGATGGTCTAAATATGCTTGTTTTGGTGTTTTTATTATGGATATCATTTATTAACCATCGCATTTCAATGGTCTATATAAGTGATTGCTTATTGTTTTTATTATCAATGGCTGAGAGAGAAAATTAAATGTTAAGCTAATTATCATAAATAAGATGGAGATGTATTCTTTTATTTCGCCACCTTATTTTAATGATATGCTTTTGTTTTAATTAGGCTTACATAAACAAATAATGAATTACTCAAGCCCTAATTCTTTTAATTTTCGAGTTAAAGTATTCCTTCCCCAGCCTAATAAACGGGCGGCTTCTTGTTTATGGCCCTTGGTATATGTCAATGCGCAACTTAGCATAGTACGCTCTAATATAGGGATTGTTTGTGCTAATAAATCGTCTTTACCTGCTGATAACGCGTTATTAGCCCACTTTTCTAATAATTCAAACCATTGTGCTTCTGAGTTGGCTTGATGTGTAGGTAAAGTTACGTATTCATTGGCCTTCAGGTTATTTTCTTCAGTATTTTGTATCGGGCGCTCTTCCAGCAAATCTTCCGGTAGGTCTTGCGGTAAAATTTCTTGGCTAGCGGCCATCACTGTGAGCCAGCGGCAAACATTTTCTAATTGGCGGACATTACCCGACCAATAATAGCGTTGAAGGATTTTTTCGCTGTCAGCATGTAGCACTTTACTCTCTACACCTAACTCCTTAGCGGTATTTTGTAAGAAGTAATGCGCAAGGCGTGGGATATCTTCGGTACGCTCGCGTAATGGTGGTAATTGTACTCGAATGACATTCAACCGGTGAAATAAGTCTTCACGAAAAAGCCCTTCTTTGACGCGTTTTTCGAGATCTTGGTGGGTTGCTGCAATAATACGCACATCCACTTTTACAGGAGTATAACCACCAATCCGGTAAAATTGCCCTTCAGCGAGAACGCGTAGTAATCGAGTCTGCACATCGAGGGGCATATCGCCAATTTCATCTAAAAATAATGACCCATGATTGGCTTGTTCAAACCGGCCTTGGCGCACTTGGGTTGCACCGGTAAATGCCCCTTTTTCATGACCAAATAGTTCGGATTCAATTAAATCTTTCGGGATCGCAGCCATATTCAGTGCAATAAATGGCTGATTAACACGAGGACTATGCTGATGTAAGGCGTGAGCAACTAACTCTTTCCCTGTTCCTGATTCACCATTAATTAGCACGCTGATGGATGAGCGAGATAAGCGACCAATGATCCGATAAACCTCCTGCATGGCAGGGGCTTCACCAATCATGGTTGAAGACACAATAGGAGCCTGCTGTTTAGTATCCCGATCAGTGTGATTTTGTTCACGGCTGTGATTGAGTGCCCGTTCGACCAGTGCCACTGTTTCATCAATATCAAATGGCTTTGGTAGATAATCAAAGGCCCCAGATTGGTAAGCATTGACCGCGGCATCAAGGTCTGAATGCGCCGTCATGATAATAATCGGCAGTAAGGGATGAGATTGCTTAATAGTATTTAGTAATTCAATACCATTTGTGCCTGGCATACGAATATCAGATAACAACACGTCAGGAAGTGAGGTCTCTAAGGCAGCGAGAACAGCATCAGCGCTATCAAAACAGGTGCATGAAAATTCAGCACTGCTAAGTGCCCGTTCTAATACCCAGCGAATAGAACTGTCATCATCAACAACCCAAATTTTTCCCTGTGCCATAGATATCTCCTATTTTTTGATTGGTAGATAAATAGAAAACTCGGTATGCCCCGGCCAACTGGTAAATTCGATTTTACCCGCGTGTTGGTCGACTAAGCTTCGAGCAATAGATAAACCGAGCCCTGTACCATCGGGTCGCCCACTAACCATTGGGTAAAATAAAGTGTCTTGAATTGCTAATGGGATACCTGGGCCATTATCTTCAATATCAATACGCGCTGTTAGTCGATAGCGTTCACCTTGTAACATCACCTGAAATGCGGTGCGTGTCCGTAGCGTAATATTTCCCCCAGTTACCGCGAGAGCTTGCAGCGCATTACGTGCTACATTTAGTAGTACTTGCTCGATTTGATCAGGGTAATATTCGAGTTCAGGTAAGCTTGGGTCATAATCACGAACCAGTGTGACGTTATCCGGCTTTTCTAAGGATAGCAAACGCGTCACATTTTCCATTATATGATGAATGCTTTGCTGGGTTTTAGGACCCGGATATTGCGGACCAAGCAACCTATCGACAAGTGCCCTTAAGCGGTCAGCTTGCTCAATGATAACTTGAGTATATTCATTCAGTTGAGGGTCAGGCAGTGCTTTAGATAATAACTGCGCGGCACCTCGCAAACCGCCTAGTGGGTTTTTTATTTCATGGGCAAGTCCGCGAATGAGCTCGCGGGCTGCAAGTTGTTGGGCATTTTGCGCTAATTCTTGGCTTAGACGCCGTTGACTATCAAGTTGAGAAAGCTCAACTAAAATAAATTGTTCAGAAAATGGCTGAGCACTGAAAGACATCACATGGGAATGGTTATTAAACACCAGTGTGACCTCATTTTCTGTAAAGCTATGCCCTTCCTTTAAACTACTCAACATCAGTTCATCATTGAGTGAACAATAACTAAAGAGAAGAGGGAGAGGGGTACCATATAGCTTACGCTGGCTTTGAGTTAAAATCTGGAGTGCAGCATGATTGGCATAGTGGATAACCAGGTCGTAATCCAAAATCAGCACGCTATTAATTAGTGAATCGAGAAGTTGTTCTGGTGCTGGCAAATGTTCGGTTTTCATGTAATGTTGCTCCTGCACTATTTTGGTGCATTATACCTGATAGACCAAACAACCGATATTTGATTTTGTTCCGCTAATATTTTACAGAGAAAAGGCCCCATCAAAAGATGGGGCAAGTGCTTCACGGCAACAAAGACTAGCAGTGGAACGGCGTGTTACACACTGTAGTACATTTCAAATTCGAGAGGGTGTGGTGCCATACGGACACGCTGGATATCGCTGCGAACTAATTCGATATAAGCGTCAATGGCGTCATTCGTGAATACACCGCCACGGGTTAAGAATTCACGGTCTTTATCTAACTCAGCCAAGGCTTCGTCTAAAGAGCCTGAAACTGTTGGGATTTCTTTGGCTTCTTCAGGTGGTAAGTCGTATAAGTTTTTATCCATTGCATCGCCTGGATGGATTTTATTGATAATGCCATCAAGGCCTGCCATTAACTGTGCAGCAAACGCGAGGTATGGGTTAGCCGCAGGGTCTGGGAAGCGTACCTCAATACGACGTGCTTTAGTGCTGGCAACCACCGGAATACGGATAGATGCAGAACGGTTACGCGCTGAGTAAGCCAGCATGACTGGTGCTTCAAAGCCCGGAACTAAACGCTTGTATGAGTTGGTTGTTGGGTTGGTAAATGCGTTCAGCGCACGTGCGTGCTTGATAATCCCACCAATGTAGTACAGCGCCATTTCAGATAAACCGCCGTATTTGTCACCAGCAAACAGGTTAACACCGTCTTTAGACAAAGACATATGGCAGTGCATACCTGAGCCGTTATCACCGACGAGTGGCTTTGGCATAAAGGTTGCGGTTTTACCGTATGCATGGGCAACATTATGAACAACATATTTATAAATCTGGGTTTCATCCGCTTTTTTGGTCATAGTATTAAAGCGGGTAGCAACTTCGTTTTGACCTGCTGTTGCCACTTCATGGTGATGCGCTTCAACCACTAAGCCCATTTCTTCCATTGTGGTACACATTGCAGAGCGCAGGTTTTGTGATGAATCAACGGGGGGAACTGGGAAATAACCGCCTTGTACTGCTGGGCGATGACCTTTATTGCCGCCTTCGTATTTTGTGCCAGTATTCCACGCTGCTTCGATATCATCGATATGGTAGTAGCTACCATGCATATTATTGCCAAAACGGATATCATCAAAAACGAAAAATTCAGGCTCTGGACCAAACAGAACGATATCAGCGATACCGCTAGAACGTAAAAAGTCCTCAGCGCGTTTTGAAATTGAACGCGGGTCCCTGTCATAACCTTGCATAGTGCCTGGTTCTAAAATATCGCAACGGATAATTAAGGTTATGTCAGCAAAGAATGGGTCGATAACCGCGGTTGATGGGTCTGGCATCAATACCATATCTGATTCATTAATCCCTTTCCATCCACCGATAGATGAACCATCAAACATCTGGCCTTCTTCAAAGAAGTCTTCGTCAACTTGGTGAGCAGGGATAGTGATGTGTTGCTCTTTACCTTTAGTGTCGGTAAAGCGCAGATCAATAAATCTAACATTTTGCTCTTTTATTAACGATAAAACATGTTCAGCGGACATTCTCGGCTCTCCTGGTCGGGTCTAATCAGCAAATTACAGAAACCATATAGTATGTACTTGCTGGTTTGTCTGGCGTGACAGTAGTGATTAACTTAATTAAACACGCTGTTCGCTCTCTATAAAGAGATAAGCGAAAAGCATGCCAACTTTTTAAAACAGCGTAATACAGAGAGTTACACGACTATAAAAAATTCATAAGAGAATAAATGAAGTTTTTTGCACTAACTTGGTGCGTCTTGGGGGCTTCATGCACCACAATGGTGCGCAATGTCGTAAAGGCATACATTTATAGTGTATATAAATATTTTAAGAATAGCCCATTTTGAGTAATTGTAATAATTAAATAATATTTAAATGTTTTCGCTAATTTTTATTTAATTATTAGTTAGTAATTAAATTTTTTTAATGAAAAATTATTGGAAATACTGATGTTGTTGAAACGAGTATAATAATGAAATATTTATTTTTTATTCTTTTTTTGTGATTTATATAATGTTATTTCTCTACTTTTTTAATTGTTATTCCTTCGATTATGCTTGTTTCAAATATGAATTCAATATGGATATTTATTATCAGCCATTCATTGACTTTTCATTGGAAAAGTCAATGAATGGAATAATTTTGTGTTCTCTATGCTTATATGAAAAAGAGCATTGAATTAAAAATCTTTTTATGTGATACCAATAGGTTGAATTGATTGTTAATTAAATGTTAATGTTGAATGCCTACTCTTTATTCATATAAAAAATATCTTTTGATAAAAGCAGTAAGGAAAATGCCAGTAAAGGTAATTATATCATTGAATTATCATCGCAAGTCGTATAGATAAAAATTTAAAAATCGGCTAAATTTAATTAACTTAAAGAGAACATGTAATGTTAAATGGCATCTATAAGCACATTAAATCGAAGTTGTTCTTGCTCTGGGGGCTGATGTTTGCCTTCCTGTATGCAATCCCTGCAGTTTCGGAAAATTTAAAAGCGGGGCAGTTATTGACTAGCCGCTTGTTAGATTCAAATACTCGTTATGAGAATGCAGAAAAAGAATATTTGGTTTCTTATCTTTCCACGTCACCAAATAATGAGCCTGTTACTGTTTTTGGTCGTATTGCGATACCGAAAGGCACAGCACCTGAGAATGGTTTTCCTGTATTGAGTTGGGGAAATGGGACAACAGGAGTGGCTCCACAGTGCTCTCCTTCATTAGATAATAACCCTGATAGGGATGCCTATTTGAATGCAGCATTGGCAAATGGTTATGCTGTCTTGCGTACTGACTATGCAAGATGGGGTGCCGATGGTCCTCGTTTAGAGCTAAATGGGCAAAGCAATGCCAATAATATTGCTGATATTGTTTCTGCTGCTCATCAGCTCCCTGAAAATTTGGCAAATGAATGGGTTGCTGTTGGGCATAGTTTAGGTGGTGGTGCAGTGTTATGGGCTGCAAGTCTACCACCGAATAAAAAATATCCACTAAAAGGCGCGGTAGCACTTGCACCGGTGGGGCCAGGGGTACTCAAGTTTATTGAATCATCGGCGGAAGGTACAGCTCCTAAAGAGGCTCAATTTTTTATTACAGTGACTGTACTTGGCGCCAAGGCGACAGACCCATCAATTGACATTAATAAGCTGGTTGATGATTCGATATTGCCTCAGTTTGATGCAGCACAACGTCTGTGCGTAGGGGAATTGGCTGCACTAAAGCCGTTATCTCAAGGTAAATACTTAAAAGAAGGCGATGATTTGGATAAGGTTAAGCAGTTCTTATCAGCTCAGGATCCGTCTTCATTGACATTAAACGTACCTGTTTTGGTTATCCAAGGCTCTGATGATAAAACAACGGTAACACCTGAAACTACGAAACAGATGGTGAAAAAACTTTGTCAAAATGGTAATACGGTACTATATAAAGAATATGCAGGGCAAAGTCATCGTTCAGTGATTGATGCATCGAAAAAGAACACATTTGATTTTATACAAAAAATGGGTTTCTCTGAGTCAATAAATGACACAGGAAAAGAGAATGGGTTATTGGGTTGCCAAACTTTTTAAGCTTACTCTTCGGTCGAACTATAAAATAGAAAAGCTCAGCCTTGTGCCACTTATGGTGGCTACAAGGCTGATAGGCAACATAATGATGGCTATTTATTGCTCATCATTACCAATGAGCAGGGTATTGACTTGCTCGATCTGTTGCACTGCATCATTGATGATGGATGCAATTTGGCGAGTTTGTTCTTCATTGAGCTGCTTTAAAACCATTTTATGGCGTAATAATGCTTTAAAACGACTGACCGCCATTTCAATGTCTTCCGCTAAATTACCACCTTGTTGCATATCGCGTGCTTTTGCCAGTTTACGGGCAATCACCACTTCGATGTCTTTATTCTGAGCTAAATGCGATGCTCCTTCAGGCGTGATAGTAAAGCTTTTACGGTTCCGCTCAACAATTTGTGATTCCAAGAAGCCTTGTTCTTCTAGTAGTGTAAGAGTTGGGTAGATTACACCAGGGCTAGGCACATAAAGGCCGTTAGAGGCTTCTTGAATATCTTTAATTATCTCATAGCCATAACTTGGTTTTTTGGCAACTAATGAAAGCACCATAATATGAAGGTCACCATGGTCAAATAGACGACGCAGACCTTTGCCTCTTCCTCGACCCCTTTGGCGCTCACCGCCATGTCCATGTCCATGGCCATGACGCCCTTCACCGTGGCAGCATTTTTCACCATGTCCGTGACCATGACGGCCTTCACCGTGGCAGCGTTCTTCACTGTGTCTGTGACTATGACGGCCTTCACCATGGCAGCGTTCTTCACTGTGTCCGTGACTATGACGCCCTTCACCATGGCAACATTCTTTGTGTTCATGACGATGATTACCATGACAGCCGTTATGGTGGTGGTCATGCTGATTTTCGTCATGCTGTGCATAATATACATGACGACAAGATTTAATTAGCATATAGTTATTCCTTAGTTTGTAACTTTAGATATATCGAATCTATTTTGTCGTTTCACTATATTTAGATATATCTAATTAGTCAATTTAGATATATCTAAATGACACAAAAAGACATTAAAAAAGGTAGTTAAGAAAGAAAGTCTATTTTATATTCTTTTTTTTGGCTGCTAATATTGAGTTTTTAGCGTATTATTCTGCTACTTTGTGAATTATTAGTGCTGATACTCACTATTTTATTGGGTATTTTGGCGCTGTTATGCAACTGAATGTTTTTTCGTTAAAAACTTTTTATACAGTGATGGGTTTCACATTTATTCCACTTCTGCGGAAAAACGTGTAAAATAACAGCAAATTAACGTAGAAAGTATGTTTTGGTCGATAATAACGGCTAAAAAAGCATATTCCTTTCCTGTCAATTAAACGGTAAAAATCCTTGTCAATTCAAAATTTAAGAAACATCGCCATCATCGCTCACGTTGACCATGGCAAGACCACACTGGTTGGTAAATTACTGCAGCAGTCAGGTACGTTCGGTGAACGTGAAACTGTTGATGAGCGTGTTATGGACTCCAACGACTTGGAGAAAGAGCGTGGTATTACCATCCTTGCTAAAAATACCGCTATCCAATGGAATGGTTATCACATTAACATCGTAGACACCCCAGGCCACGCCGACTTTGGTGGTGAGGTTGAGCGCGTTATGTCTATGGTTGACTGCGTTCTGCTGGTTGTTGATGCGATGGATGGCCCAATGCCACAGACTCGCTTCGTAACGCAAAAAGCGTTCGACCACGGCTTACGTCCTATTGTTGTTATCAACAAAGTTGACCGCCCAGGTGCACGCCCTGATTGGGTTGTAGACCAAGTATTCGACTTATTCGTGAACTTAGGTGCAACGGATGAGCAACTCGATTTCCCTATCGTTTATGCATCTGCATTAAACGGTATTGCAGGTCTTGACCATACTGAAATGGCTGAAGACATGACGCCACTGTACGAAGCTATCGTAGAGCACGTTGCGCCGCCAGCAGTTGACATCGATGGTCCATTCCAGATGCAAGTATCGCAATTAGATTACAACAGCTACTTAGGCGTAATCGGTATTGGCCGTATTAAACGTGGTGTTGTGAAGCCAAACCAACAAGTCACTGTTATCGATAGCGAAGGCAAAACTCGCAACGGTAAAATCGGTAAAGTTCTGACACACTTAGGTTTAGAGCGAATTGACTCACAGCAAGCCGATGCGGGCGATATCGTTGCTCTAACTGGTTTAGGTGAACTGAATATTTCTGACACTATTTGCCAAGTGGGTAGCGTTGAAGCTCTGCCTGCATTAGCCGTTGATGAGCCAACAGTTAGCATGTTCTATTGTGTTAACACCTCACCATTCTGCGGTAAAGAAGGTAAATTTGTGACTTCACGTCAAATCCTTGACCGCCTGAATAAAGAACTGGTGCACAACGTGGCACTACGTGTTGAAGAAACTCAAGACCCAGATGCATTCCGTGTTTCTGGTCGTGGTGAACTTCACTTATCTGTTCTGATTGAAAATATGCGTCGTGAAGGTTTCGAATTAGCCGTTTCTCGTCCGAAAGTTATCATTCGTGAAATCGATGGCCGTAAACAAGAGCCATTCGAACAAGTTACTTTAGACGTTGAAGAGCAAAACCAAGGCGATGTGATGAAAGCGTTAGGTGAGCGTAAAGGTGACCTACGTGACATGATGCCAGATGGTAAAGGCCGTGTGCGTCTTGACTACATTATCCCAAGCCGTGGTTTGATTGGTTTCCGTACAGAATTCATGACGATGACCTCAGGTACTGGTTTACTGTACTCTACATTCAGCCATTACGACGATGTTCGCCCAGGCGAAATCGGTGGTCGTCAGAACGGTGTTCTGATCTCTAACGGTCAAGGTAAAGCAGTTGCTTATGCACTGTACAGCTTACAAGATCGTGGTAAGTTATTCTTAGGTCACGGTGCAGAAGTGTATGAAGGCCAAATCATTGGTATTCACTCTCGTTCTAACGACTTAACAGTTAACTGCTTAACGGGTAAAAAACTGACTAACATGCGTGCGTCAGGTACTGATGAAGCGACAACATTATCACCACCAATTAAAATGACTCTGGAACAAGCTCTTGAGTTTATTGATGATGATGAATTAGTTGAAGTGACTCCGCAGTCTATTCGTCTGCGTAAGCGTCACCTGACTGAAAACGATCGTCGTCGCGCGAGCCGTACAAAAGAAGACTAATTTTTAGTTAAATTAGTTAATAAGAAGGCGCCGAAAGGCGCCTTTTTTATGGGTTGAGTTGTGGGTAAACACCCGGCCCTATAGGCAGTCCTGCAAAGTACCAGCCAACAAGCAATAACATCCAAACTATAAAAAAGACAATAGGATACGGTAATATTAAGGTGTAATAAGTTCCGAGCTGTGCATTTTTATAGTAGCGTTGTAAAAAACCTAAAAAGAGAGGAAGAAAAGGTGACATAGGTGCAAGTGGTAGCACCGCTGAATCTGCGATACGAAACACAATCTGAGCAAATGCAGGGTGAAAACCTAGTAGCACAAACATAGGAACAAATATTGGGGCGAGGATCGACCAGATAGCTGAACCACTTGCGATAAACATACAAAGGAAAGCGGATAGGAACATCAAACCAATAAACGCAGGTACTCCGGTCATACCAAGGGCTTCCAGTAAGTCGGTTAACCCAATCGCCATAAATTTCCCCATGTTACTCCAGTTAAAAAAAGCAACGAATTGTGAAAGGGGGAAAACCATAACAATAAACCCTGCCATACTTTTCATTGGGTCAACTAATAAATCAGGAATATCATTAGGCTTTTTGATTTGCTTTGTTGATACACCATAGGTAATGGAGACCACGAAAAAGAAAATAATAATGACAGGAACAATCCCTTTAATGAAAGGGGATGGGATCACTGTATTGGTGACTGGATCGCGTAGTGGGGCACCTTCAGGCACAACAAGTAAAGCCACTAGACCGATAAAAACTAATGCAGACAGCCCACTCATCAATAATCCACGGTTTTGAATAGGTGTTAATTGTTCGATTCGGTCATGGGATGTGCCTTCCCATATAGGCAGGCGAGGTTCGATAAATTTATCAGTAAGTAGTGCCCCCGCAATCGTGAGTACAATCACTGACGTAGCCATAAAATACCAGTTATCAATAACACTAACATGAAGGCTTGGGTCAATGATCATGGCCGCTTCTGTACTTATCCCTGACAATAAAACATCCGTCGTGACAATCAATAAGTTAGCAGTAAAACCTGAAGCGACCCCTGCAATTGCAGCTAGTAAGCCAGCAACAGGATGACGGCCTACAGCAATAAAAATTAGCGCTCCTAAGGGTGGCATGACGACCAGCGCAGCATCAGAAGAGATATGGCTAAAAAAAGCAATAAATAGCACCATATAGCTGGCATAACGTTTATTAATGCCGGAAGCCATTTTATACATCAGAGCTTGGAGTAAACCGACTTTTTCGGCTAAACCGGCACCAATCACAAGTGCAAGAATGGCACCAAGAGGGGCAAAACTGCTAAAATTTTTAACAATATTGGGCAAAATCCATTGTAATCCCTCAACGCTTAATAAATTTTTAACGCTAACCATTTCGTCATTGGCTGGGTTTTTAACGGATAAACCAAACCAAGACAAAATTGCAGTAGCAATCATGAGTACCGCAATCAAATAAACAAATAAAATAAACGGGTTAGGTATTTTATTTCCCACGCGCTCTATCCAGCGAAAAATCGCACCGGGGCTTTTGTGATGAGTTGTTGTGTCACTCATAGAATTTCCTTGTGTCTGTATTCATTGTTATTGTTATGACTATTGAGCGGGATAAATCCCGCCAGTATAAGGAACTACTTTAATTTTGAAGGCGTTACATCTTTAGGGATAGGGCATTGATAGGGTGCGGTTTGTCTTTGTTGATGAAACTCAGCTTTAGCTTGTGCTAATAATTCTGGTTTTAAGAACAACTCAAGTGCACTGGATGCCATAATTTTTCCTGCGAGCAGCATTCCTTTATGAGCAATGGATGTGCGCCCCTGAGCGACTAACTGCCATGTATGTAGTGCGGTACCGAATGCGAAGCATGGGCTAAAACACTGTGCAGTAGGGGTCACCCAACTGACATCTCCTACATCTGTTGAGCCATACATTAATTCTTTTGATTCAACGTAAGGTAGCACTTCGTCAGTGAGTACTTTATTACCTTGCCTTTCACACCAAAGCACCCCTTTTTCACCGCCACTACGAGCTGCATTCAATTTGGCATTGCGCAAATCATCTTTAGTCAGAGTGCTATAGATTTGTTCAGCGAATTGGCGTTCTTGTTCTGTATATTCAGGGATGCCAAATTCCGTAATATGATTAAACATCGCATGTTCTAGAGTGCGATTCGGTACATAGTTTGAACATGCTTTGTCAAAACGCACCTCTAACTGAGTGCCGGTCATTAAGGCCGCGCCTTCAGCAATCTTAATAACGCGTTGGTAAATATCTTGCGCTTCATCGAGCTGCGGAGCGCGCACAAGGTAAAGAACCTCTGCATCTGCTTGTACGACATTCGGAGAGGCACCGCCCGTATTGGTGACGGCATAATGAATGCGTGCCTCTTGAATAATGTGTTCGCGTAGAAACTGAACGCCGACATTCATGAGCGTTACTGCATCTAAAGCACTACGTCCAAGATGAGGTGAGTTTGCTGCATGTGATGCAATACCTTTAAAACGAAAAGCCGTTTGAATATTAGCAAGAGACTTGACGTTGAAAACGCCACTAAAAGATTCTGGATGCCAAGTAATTGCGGCATCAACATCATTGAATAGTCCTTCCCTCACCATGAAGGTTTTACCTGAACCGCCTTCTTCACCCGGACAGCCATAGAAACGTACCGTACCCGATAAGTTATTTTCTTTTAGCCATGCTTTGACTGCATAAGCGGCGGATAAGGCAGCGGTACCTAACAAATTGTGACCACAGCCGTGGCCATTTCCATTTTCAATAACTGGGCTAGGTTCACTGCATGCCGAATGTTGGCTCAGGCCTGCAAGGGCATCGAATTCCCCGAGTAGTGCAATAACGGGAGTGCCTGAACCGTAACTTGCGATAAAAGCGGTTTCGATATTACCAACGCCTCTTTCGACGTGAAAACCTTCCTTTTCTAACGCATCAGCGAGCAGAGTCGATGAGTAAGTTTCTTCAAAACGTGTTTCTGGATGATCCCAAATATCATCACTTAATGTAGTGAATTGATGTTGGTTTTTTTCAATATAATCATTAATAAATGATGTAAATGTATTATCCATTTTGAGCTCCGAATTCAGGTAAATGCAGGGCGATAGTGGACAGCGTTTTAACGGCGGTCGTCATCACTTGTTCATCGAAATCAAAGCGCTCATTGTGGTGACCCGCGCTGAGCTGGGTGCCAAAAATCATATAAGTTGCTTGTCCCCCGAGTTGTTTGACGCGCTCCATAAAGTAGGTTGCATCTTCAGAGCCCGCGGCTTGGGAGCGGTCTTTCACCACAGATGTGAATTCAGGGAGGTGGGCTTGAGCCAAATCGCAAATAAAATCAACCCATTGTGGACTTGGATGGCTACTTTGTGCAGCGCCCATTAATTTAATATCAACGGAAACATCTTGCATCTTGGCTGCACCCTCGACGATATTTAGGGCTTTTTGATAGATAAACTCATTAATTTCATTAGTTTCACCTCGAGTTTCTACTTTTAATAACGCAGAGTCTGGAATGACATTTCGACCGATCCCTGCTTGTAAAACCCCAACATTTATTCGAGAACTACCTTCACTATGGCGTGGAATGCCATATAAGCCTAAAGTCGCATGGGCTGCGGCCAGTAATGCATTTTTACCATCTTCAGGTTTTGCACCTGAATGAGCAGCAACACCTTGATAGGTAACATCAAATTTAGTTGTCGCTAAAAAGTTTTTGCTGCCACAAACTACTTCGCCTTGTGGGACTCCAGTTCCAAGGTGAATAGCAACAAAAAAATCGACATCATCGACAACACCTGCCTCCATCATGGATTTCGCGCCGCGAGTGCCTTCCTCCGCTGGTTGGAAAATGATTTTAATACGACCGGAGAGTTTGGATTCGTATTGTTTGAGAACATGCGCAAGCCCTAATCCAATAGCGGTATGGCCATCATGACCACAGGCATGCATCATGTGTGGGTTACAAGAGGCAAACCCTTCATTGTAAGGACGGTGTTGGCACGAAAGGTCTTCGTTTAGGTCAAGGGCATCCATATCGACTCGGAAGGCTAGAGTTGGACCGGGTCTTTCGGTATCTAATGTCGCGACAATTCCTGTAAACCCACCAGAGAAATGCCCTAGCCATTGGGTAAGAGCCCCTTGCTCAATTGCTCTTTTTTCTTGTTTTTCTAATTCAGCAGGAGAAGGGAGCCCCATTCTAGCGTCAGCTTTAATCACTTCTTTGCCAAGTTGTAATTGGTAGCCAAGCTGATGCAGCTCTTCTGCTACTAGAGTCGCAGTACGAAATTCTAACCAACCAGACTCTGCATATTGGTGAAAATCTCGGCGCCATGTCTGTAACTGCTGTGCCATCTGATTGATAGTGGCATATAAGTCAGTATCCATTTTTTATCTCTTTTAGTTATCACAAAAAAAGTAAATTCTGTTATGTTTGATTACGAATTATTAACATTTAGCGAGATAAAATTTTGTTTATTAATTAAAAATAAATTTATTTAGATGCTGATGTATTTTTTACCTTTAAAAATTATTTTAAAAGGCTAAATGTTAATTATTTGTTTCTTTGTTTTTAGACTTTACACAATCAAATCAGAGCAAAAAAGATACAATTATCTTTCGCTATATAACTAAAAGTTATCGGGGTAAACACATGGCTCCAGCAATAAAATTGAATCAGCTTAGGGCATTTGTAGAGGTAAGCCGTCATGGCAGCATTCGAGCCGCTAGCCGTTTTTTACAACTCTCCCAACCGGCACTAACGAAATCGATTCGTGAATTAGAAAGTACGTTAGGGGCAAAGTTATTTATTCGCAGCAACCAAGGGATTTACTTAACAGAATGCGGTGAGGGTTTTTTAAGGCGTGCGAGCTTAATTCTTGAAGAGTTAAGGGTTGGGCAAGAGGAAATCTCCCAACGGATTGGTTTGATTGGCGGGACTGTCAATATTGGTGTGGCAGGGAGTATCGCTCGTTCTTTGATGCCTAAAGTCGTCACACAATTTCACCGCGATTTCCCCAATATTAAATTGCGTATCATGGAAGGGCAGCTACTAACCATGTTAACTCAGCTAAGGCAAGGAGAGCTGGATTTTACGATTAATACATATTACCCAGGCAGTTTAGACGCAGAATTTAATTTTGAGCGGCTGATGCAAAAAGAGTACAAGGTGATTATGCGTAAAGACCATCCTTTACGGCATGCGAAATCTTTGAGTGAGTTGGTTGATTGTGATTGGACGATGCCAACTCCCAAGGGGACGTATTATAAGCAACTTGCTGACGTTTTTTCGTTGATGGAGCGTCCCATGGTCTTTAGCGTAACTTGCGAAACGTTAATTGGCTGCTTAAGTTTAGTTGCTCAAAGCGATTTTCTAACCATTGTTTCTGTGGATACGATCGATGAGCCGTTATTCGAACAAAGGTATATCGCTTTAGATATAAAAGAACAATTACCCTATGCCACCTTTGCTTTGGTTCAACGAAGAGATGCCACATTGACACCCGCAGGGGAACACCTAGCCCGATTATTTCGTATTTATTGCCGTAATAATGATGATGGGAATAAGGTAGGTAGATAATATTTTTGCATTTATCTATTAAAAGAATGGTTAAGTAAGGCGGTTTCCTGAGTCAGTGGTTCACCAATATTTTGACAAAATAACGTGAAATATCACCAATTAGGGCTGTTCAGTTGCATGAATAATGATTAAAGTAAATTTAGTGAATAACAATGAGGAAAATTTATGCTGTATATCTTCGATATGGGTAATGTGATTATTGATATCGACTTTAATCGTGTGTTTGATAAATGGGCTGAGCTTAGTGGTACACCAAGTGAAGAAATCAAATCGCGGTTTTCTTTTGGTAATATCTTTCAATTGCATGAATGTGGCAAAATTTCAGATATCGAGTTCGCAGAGCTTCTGTGTGAAGAAATGGGCATTACACTGAGCTTTGAAGATTTTGCTGAAGGCTGGCATGCTATTTTTATTTCGTTAAGAGCTGAAGTGATTGATATCATGGAGCGCTTGCGCGAACAAGGGCACCGTGTTGTCGTCTTATCAAATACGAATCGCCTACATTTAGACTATTGGCCAGAACACTACCCAGAAATTGCAGCTAGCTCTGATTTCCTTTACCTATCCCAAGATTTAGGCATGCGTAAGCCTGACCCGGAAATTTATGAATATGTTCTGCAATCTGAAGAATTTGATGCTGCAGATGCTATTTTCTTTGATGATGTTGAGGAAAATGTAAAAGCCGCGGAAGCACTTGGCATTCGCAGTATCCATGTTACCAGTAAAGACACCATTCCCGAATATTTCCGGACTTACGATTTTAGTGCCGAAGTTAAGTAACTTACTGGTTTTTATAATGGAGTAACTGTAAAACGTTGCTCCATCTTTTTGTTATAGAGTAAACATGATTGCATTAATTCAGAGAGTCACTCACGCGAGTGTCGTTGTTGATGAAACCGCCGTAGGGCAAATTGATTCAGGTCTACTGGTTTTGCTTGGTGTCGAAAAAGACGATGATGAGCAAAAGGCAAAGCGTTTATGTGAAAAGGTGCTGGGCTACCGTATTTTTAGTGACGAACAAGGGAAAATGAACTTAAACGTCCAACAAGCTGGCGGTAGTTTACTGGTTGTTTCGCAATTTACTTTAGCCGCAGATACCAAAAAGGGTATGAGACCCAGCTTTTCTGGTGGGGCAGAGCCAGAGCGTGCAGACCGCTTGTATCAATACTTTGTTGAGCAAAGCCGCCAACAAGGCATTAATACGCAAACAGGCCAGTTTGCTGCAGATATGCAAGTCAATTTAACTAATGATGGACCGGTCACCTTCTGGCTACAGGTGTGAATCAACTTTTTAAGGGGGAAAGATGTACCATCTACGTACGCCGAAAGATGAACTTGAGTTTGCAACTTACTACCATTTTCGTTGGGAAATGTTGAGAAAACCTTTTAATCAACCCCTAGGTTCAGAGAAAGATGGCTATGATGCCACTGCACATCATCAAATGGTTGTTGATGATAAAAACCGTATTCTTGCGATCGGCCGCTTATATATTAATGCAGATAACGAAGGTGCGATCCGTTTTTTAGCCGTCAACCCAGTAATGCAAGGTAAAGGGCTGGGGAAGCTGATTATCATGGCACTTGAGTCTGTTGCACGCCAAGAAGGGGTGAAGCGGATTGTATCCAGTGTGCGTGAAGAAGCGGTCCCTTTTTTCGATAAAATGGGGTTTGCAAATCGCGGGATAGTCGCAGGGCAGTTAAAAACACCAGTTCGTCATTATTTGATGATTAAACCGATTGAAACCTTAGATCAAATTTTACACCGTCCAGATTGGTGCGGTGAATTGCAACAAGCTTGGTATAAATACATACCATTGAGCGAGAAAATGGGAGTACGGATAGAGCAGTACACAGGGACTCGCTTTATAACAACCATGCCCGAAGCGGGCAATCAAAATCCCCATGAAACTATTTTCGCAGGCAGCCAATTTTCGTTAGCAACATTAACGGGTTGGGGGTTAATTTGGTTATTGATGCAGGAACACCAGTTAGGCGGTGAGATTGTGTTAGTGGATGCGAATATCCGCTACGGTAAGCCTGTCAGTGGTAGGCCAACCGCTACTGCTGATTTAGCAAATATGAGTGGTGACCTTGACCGATTAGCTCGTGGCAGCCGAGCCCGAGTGAAACTTAAGGTCGAGGTAAGTAATACTGATAACCAAGTGGGCGCTGTTTTTAGTGGGACTTATATGGTATTACCCATTGAAACAACAAAATAAAGTATATTTTTGATTATTAAATAACAGAGGCAGGTAATTTATATAATTAGCGTTACCTGCCTTAGTTTTGTGTTTATTACGGCGTACCTAGTACAGGGACCTCTTCTTGAAGTATTGCTCCTTCCATTGGCGGTTGTTCTGCTTCGGTTTCAACTGAAGAAGTCACTACCCCGTTAACAACGGTTCTGAACATACGTTTACCTTGTAACGGAACGGCCATTAGCTCCCCGTTTAGGCTTTTTGAGAGAGACGGTGCGAGTAAATCGCCTTGTAGAGTCGCATCAAAATCACCAATAACCTGTGCTGGGAAACCAGACCAGCCCCACTGATTTAAATCAGTTAAATCAATATTAGAACCGGATGCACGTAACAGAAATGGCACTTTATTTGGCGTTTGCTTAACCAGCAAACCGATTTTGCTGATACCTTTATCAGTACTGACTGTTAAACTTGCAGCGGCTGAAGATTTGCCACTTTGACGAACTTCTAAGAATGGACGTCGAACTGGAACTTGGTTAATTGTGCCGCTATCTGCATTAAACGTCGCTTTACCGCTCCAAACTCCCCATTGTTTTTGTTTGACCAAATCAACGTTTTCAATGTTGGCACTTAACGCTGTAAACTCGAAAGGGAACTCGGGTTGGATATTCATTAACAGAGACTGAGATAAGCTAAATTTCTTGATGGATAACCCAGATAACCATGCAGGAGCTGGCTCTGCCAAGAAGGATAGCCATGTTTCAGGTAATGTGTACAAAATACCCGCTAGCTTGCCTTCATTGATGGTCAGTACTTGGTCATTACGTTGCCAAGTGCCGTTTAGGTTGAATACCCCTTTATTGTAGTAGCCAGACAGCTTATCGATATTAAGGGCATCGCCATCAATATTTAATTCGCCAATCAGTGTGCTGAGTTGTTGGTTTTTCACAACCAGTTGCTCAACATTGAAACTGATTTTACTTTTAGGGCTAGACCAACTTCCCCGAACGAGGTCAAGGTGGTCGATTTCAGTACTCAGTCCTGAAAGAGCCCAATCTTTACCTTGAATATCAATATTGGCTAATTCAAGGTTTTTGATTTTTATGGTTCTATCACTTTTAATCGCAGTAAATAATGTATCGAAATCAATACTGTTTTCCCAGCCCACTTTATTCATGATGAGAGAACCGATTGTGATTGAACCATCAGCAAATAGTTTACCTTCCCCTGAGACATAGCCATTATTTAGGTAGGCACTTGCTTTGCTAATTTCAGTGGCTTGCGTTTGCCGTTTCCCTGTCACTGCGACATTTTTTAACGACAGTTTATTCATTTTTAATTGGTTGGCTGTAAAACGAAAATCACCATAACCAAAAGGGGAGTTAACTGTTGGTTGCCAAGGTGTTATTCCCCCAGTGAACCCATCAACCTGAATATCATCATCACCTTGTTTTAGCAGAATTTTACTGTTCTCGAATTGCAAGATATCCGCAGTGATAGGTAAGGGCATTTCCCCTTGTGTGATGGCAGCTGACAAGTCACCTTGTGTAATAACAAAACGCCGAATAGCATTTCCACTGAATAAATTACGCCAGTTGATATCGACGACAATTTGCCGTGCATCCAAGGCGAGGTTTTTGTCTTCTGAAGATAACTTAACATCTTGAAAGATAAATTCCCCAGGGTTGGAAAACTCATGCCCCATGACCCCGACATTAATATCATAACGGGTAAATTGACTTAAAAATTGGCTGGAATAGGAGGCTCCTAGACGCGTCTGTAAGCCAATATAGGCAAAAATAAATAGAAGTAATAGTAGCAAAAGTGCATAGGTAACAAATTTGATTAACCATTTCACGGCTTGCTACTCCTTCATCATGTGGGTGGATAACAAGATAGAGACTTGTTTAATATCGCGGCAGTTTAAGGATAGCATACAGAAGAACCGCCAGAATATTCAACTCTGACGGTTAAAATGAAAGCTTATTTTTCGAGGGGAAAGACTAAATTCAGAACAATTGCAGTTAAACCACCGGCAGCAATTCCAGAAGAAAATAAGGTTTTTAGCCAGTCGGGCGCAAATTGTAGGATCAGAGGTTGCTGTGAGACCCCCATTCCTACCGCAAGTGAAAGGGCGATTATCATGATTGCTCGACGATTTAATGGCTCTCTAGACACAATACGTACACCTGACGCGGCGATAGTGCCGAACATCACGATGGTCGCGCCACCCAGAACAGGTTCAGGGATTTGCTGTACAAAGCCTGCAACAGCAGGGAATAAACCTAGCAATACGAGCATTAAGGCGACGATATAACCGACGTAGCGGCTAGCGACCCCTGTTAACTGGATCACCCCGTTATTTTGCCCAAAGCAGGAGTTCGGAAAGGTATTAAATACAGCAGAAACCATTGAGTTTAAACCATTAGCGAGCACCCCACCTTTAATACGTTTCATATACAAAGGACCACGAACGGGTTGTTCTGATACATCCGAAGTCGCAGTGATATCACCAATCGTTTCTAAAGAGGTCACCATAAAAATAAGAATAAGTGGGACGAGTAGGTTCCAATCAAATGATAACCCATAATAAAACGGTTCTGGTACGGTAATTATCGCTTGGTTAGCTTCTGCTGGTTGCGCAGTTGGCAACATGTCCATCCACCAAGCAACAATATAGCCGACAGCCATGGCAATGACGAGTGAAGCAACACGTAAGTACGGGTTTTTCTGGCGATTTAATAAAATAATAACGGCGAGTACCACTCCCGCTAAAATTAAATAATCGGGGGAACCGAAGGTATTGTCGCTAATTGCACCGTAGCCACCACCGATGGATGTTAGGCCAACTTGAATTAACGATAACCCGATGATCATGACCACAACACCAGACACTAACGGTGTGATGACGCGGCGAGCTAAATGTAAGAAGCGGGAAAGAATCACTTCAGTTAGTGCGGCAACGAGTAAAGTACCAAATAGTGCTGCCATCATTGAGGGAATATCTGCCCCACCTTGCTTTAGTGCGACTCCGCCCATGATTAAAGGTGCAACAAAGTTAAAACTGGTGCCTTGAATAGAAAGTAAACCTGAACCAATTGGGCCCCATGCTCTAATTTGAATTAAAGAAGCAATCCCTGAAGCGAATAAGGACATACTAATAATACGTTGGGTGTCGTGAGCTGGTAGCCCAAGCGCTTGGCAAATTAACATTGCTGGCGTGATAACAGCTACAAACATAGCGAGAAGGTGTTGCCCCGCGGCAAACAGAGCCTGTGGTAGCGGTGGTTTGTCTTCTAATTTATAGATAAGCTCACTTTGTGTTTGTATGGTTGCTTCTGTAGTTTGTTTTTCAGACGTTGCAGTATTCATTGCCTTCATTTCCCCCACCAAAAAACGCATTGTAATGCGGCGAAATTAAAAAGCAATCGTTTGCGCAGAAAAAGTTTTATACGATAGTTAAATAACGCTGTCACATTTTTATATCTTTTAACTTGTATTTATAACAGTTTTTTTTTCTAATCCTATAACCTGCTTTTGGCGTTTTAAGGAAGATATTAACGTCTTATTGGTTTTTAATAATTTTAACAACAGACGAGGTACGTAAATGTATCATCTCGATGTCTACGGTACGCTAGTAGCTGCTACCTTAGTATTATTGCTTGGGCGTAAACTGGTAAAATCAGTTCCCTTTCTTGAAAAATACACTATCCCAGAGCCCGTTGCGGGCGGGTTGTTAGTCGCTTTTAGTCTTTTATTGCTGAAGCAATTATTTGACTGGAGCCTTTCTTTTGACTTATCACTGCAAGAACCAATGATGCTGGCATTTTTTGCCACAATCGGCCTAAATGCTAACTTAGCGAGTTTGAAGGCAGGTGGTAAGGCATTGTTTATTTTCATTTTTGTTGTTGTAGGGTTACTGCTTGTTCAAAACACGGTGGGTATTGCTCTTGCTGAGTTACTTGGCCTAGACCCATTAATGGGGCTGTTAGCGGGTTCTGTAACTTTATCCGGTGGTCATGGTACTGGTGCGGCATGGGGTAAAATTTTTACCGAGAGTTACGGTTTCCAGAGTGCAACAGAAGTTGCTATGGCTTGTGCAACGTTTGGTTTGGTTCTGGGTGGGTTAATCGGTGGGCCTGTTGCTCGCTTCTTAACTCGAAATATCCCAACGCCGGGAAATACTGACGATGATAAAGACGTTCCTAGCGCATTTGAAAAACCGCAATCAGGGCGAATGATCACTTCAATGGTTTTAATTGAAACTATTGCATTAATTGCTATCTGTTTGCTGGTGGGAAGCTATATTGCAGGTTTATTAGCGGACACAGTGTTCGCGTTACCGAAATTTGTGTGTGTGCTGTTTGTCGGTGTGATTTTAAGTAATAGCTTATCATTGCTGGGTTTTTACCGTGTATTTGATCGCGCGGTTTCCGTCATGGGGAACGTCAGCCTTTCATTATTCCTAGCAATGGCATTAATGAGCTTAAAATTATGGGAATTAGCATCATTGGCAATTCCGATGATAGTTATTTTGGCTGTTCAAGCTTGTGTTATGGCAGGGTATGCGATTTTTGTCACCTTCCGAGTGATGGGCAAAAATTATGATGCTGCTATTTTAGCTGCGGGTCATTGTGGCTTCGGTCTTGGTGCAACACCGACTGCAATTGCAAATATGCAGGCGGTAACAGATAGGCTAGGCCCATCTCACCTAGCATTCTTAGTAGTGCCAATGGTTGGAGCATTCTTTATTGATATCGTTAATGCAATCGTGATTAAACTGTATCTATTGCTACCGATATTTCCAACGATTGCTGGATAACATAGATTAAATAATAATAAGTAAAGCAGGTATTGCCGTGAAATTTTTCACGGCAATTTTCGTTTTAAGATATGAATAAACAATAATGATAGGTTGCTATGTAATAATTAAGCGTGGCTATATTGTTCCCGCTCTGGTAACCAGCGATCAATAATTTGCTGCGCGTTTTCAGGGTAGTGTTGCTGAATATGACGAGCAATGCGTTGCACTTCTGGCAACATATATTGGTCGCGTAATAAATCAGCGACTTTAAAATCGGCATTACCCGTTTGCTTCGCCCCTAATAGCTCCCCAGGCCCGCGAATTTCAAGGTCTTTTTGGGCGATCACAAAACCATCATTGCTGTCTCGTAAGACTTGCAACCTTTGCTTTGCGGTGTGAGTTAACGGTGTTTTATAGAGTAATACACAGTGGGAGGCGATAGCCCCTCGCCCTACACGCCCTCTTAATTGATGCAGTTGTGCGAGGCCTAAACGTTCAGGGTTGTCGATTATCATTAAACTGGCATTAGGCACGTCTACACCGACCTCAATAACCGTGGTCGCAACAAGTAGCTGAATTTCATTATTTTTAAAAGCAGCCATGATGCTTTGTTTTTCTGCGGGTTTCATACGACCGTGTACCAAACCCACTTTCAATTCAGGCAATGCTAGGGCTAATTCTTCACTTGTTACCTGAGCGGCCTGAGCTTCTAATAATTCCGAATCTTCAATTAAAGTGCATACCCAATAGGCTTGGCGGCCTTCTTCGATACAAGCTTGGCGAACTCGTTCGATAATATCATTACGCCGTGTATCCGGTATTGCAACCGTAGTTACAGGTGTTCGACCCGGTGGAAGTTCATCAATAATTGATGTATCTAAGTCTGCATAGGCGGTCATTGCTAGCGTGCGTGGAATGGGCGTTGCGGTCATAATTAATTGATGGGGGTGGAAGCCTTGTTTTTCGCCTTTTTCACGCAGAGCGAGCCGCTGATGAACCCCAAAGCGGTGTTGTTCATCAATAATTACCAGCCCTAAAGCTTTAAAGCTGACTTGTTCTTGGAAAATAGCATGCGTCCCAACAACCATTGCCACTTCACCATTGGCTATCGCTTCTTGTTGCTGTTGGCGTGCTTTACCTTTTTGCTTCCCAGCGAGCCAGCCAACTTTGATACCTAAAGGTTCGAACCATTGCTTAAATGTATTAGCATGTTGCTCCGCTAAAATTTCGGTAGGTGCCATTAAGGCAACTTGTTTGCCATTCTCGATAGCACAGAGAGCCGCTAAGGCCGCGACAAGGGTTTTCCCTGACCCGACATCACCTTGAATTAAGCGCATCATAGGCGCGTTTTTAGCAAGGTCTGCTTCGATTTCACTGACAACTCGATTTTGAGCCTTGGTGGGTGAAAAAGGAAGTTGGGCTAAGAGTTGTGTTTTTAGCTTACCATTATTGATTAATGGCTCTGCATATAGACGCTCATTACCTGCACGGATCGCTAACATACTTAGGTGGTGAGCGAGTAGCTCTTCAAGCACTAAACGTTTTTGGGCTGGGTGATGACCTTTTTCCAGTTCACTCAACGCGACGTTTGGTGGAGGGGTGTGCAACAGGCGTATTGCATCTGGTAAGCTAATCATCCCCCGGCTAAGTTCTTCAGGAAGTAGTTCTTTAATTTTCCCATTACTAAGCAGAGCAAGAGCTTGATCGATGACTTTGCGTAATGTGGCTTGGCGTACCCCTTCTGTTGTGGGGTAAACCGGTGTTAAATTTTCTTGTAAAGTAACATTATCGGCATCTTGAGAAACTTTATATTCAGGGTGAATAATTTCTGGGCCTGTATTTCCTCGACGTACTTCACCATAAGCTGTAACCCGACGCCCTTCGGCTAAGTTGTTTTTCATCGCCGCAGAAAAATTGAAGAAACGTAAGGTGAGGTTGCCGGTTCCATCTGTAATCAGGCAAGTCATCATCCTTCGTCGTCCAAAGACAACTTTTGTTTGTAACACCTCGCCAGTAATAGTTGCTGTAGTTCCAGGTAAAAGATCTTTGATTTGGTAAAGGCGGGTATGGTCTTCGTAGCGAAGAGGAAAATGGAGGAGCAGGTCTTGAACGGTGTTCAAACCGATTTTACGCATCTTTTCTGACTGGCTTGCACCAATTCCATGCAATGAGGTCAGAGAAATGGTATCAAGTAGCCCATTATTCATATTATGTCCTTTTCCTTAACCAAATTGCCGTCTTTTCATTTTTTCAGTTAACTGCATTTGTACCCACCATTCGTCATCAGCTTCAATCTGCCCCTGATCATTAATAAATGGACGAGGAAGGCCTTTACGTTTAGCAACCTCTGCCAGTACAGGGTAGCCACCTTCAAATAGCCATTCTTGTTGTTCATGTGGCGATAGTAGGCTGTATTCGCGTTCATACATGCCCGCTTGCTGCCGTTGCCTTTGTGCTTCATATAGGATTAATGCACAAGCAACTGAAACGTTTAGAGATTGCACCATGCCTGCCATTGGAATGATGATATGGCTATCCGCTAATGTGAGAGCTTGTTGTGAAATTCCTTTTTTCTCTTGCCCCATCATAATACAAGTTGGACGGGTATAATCAATCTCGCGAAAATCAACCGCATGCTCAGATAAGTTGGTTGCTAGAACTTGCATATTTTGTGATTTTATTTGGGTAATCGCATCTTCAGTTGATTGATGCGAAATGATTTTTACCCAACTATTGCTTCCCGCGGCTGAGGAGACAGAGAGCCTCATCTGTTGGTCGGGCCAAATAGCATGAATTTGATGGACCCCTACGGCGTCAGCGCTACGTACAATAGCGGAAACATTGTGAGGTTTGTGAATTTCTTCAAGACAGAGAGTTAGGTCGGGTTGCCGCATCGCCATCATTTGGCAAATGCGGCGATAGCGGCGTTCATTCATAGTAGTTAATTACGGTTTCGGCTAACACGTAGGACATCTGGCATGATACGAATTTTACGCATGACATTCGCCAATTGAACACGGTTTTTAGTTGTTAGGCGGATAAAGGCACAATACACGCGACCATCTTTTTCTTCAGTATTCATACTTTGAATACTAGAGTTTGCATCATTGATTGCGGCAGTTAAGTTTGCAAGAGCACCTTGGTGGTTGATCATATCCACTTTAATTTCAGCGATGAAATCGGTATTAGTGTCGTTATCCCAGTCGACCGGCATAAATTTATCGGGTTCTTTTTGATAACCGCGTATATTGCGACAAGATTCATGGTGGATAACCAAACCTTTACCGGGACTGATATGTGCGACAATTGGGTCGCCGGGAATAGGGCGGCAACATTTGGCGAAAGTAATTAAAACGCCATCAGCCCCTTTGATTGATAATTTGTTGCGACTTTCTACGACAGGTTGTTCTTCCGGTGTCGTTTGAGCGTTATTTTGTAAATTACGGGCAACGACTACGCTCATTGCATTCCCCAACCCGATTTCTGCCAGTAGGTCATCAATTGAGTTTAGTTTCATGCGTGCCAGTTCAGCATCGATGTTCCCTTGGGGGATATCCGCTAATTTATTTCCGGCTCCTAAAGCGTGATTCAGTAAACGGCGACCTAAGTTGATAGAATCTTCACGTTTTAAATTCTTTAATAATTGGCGTATTTTGGCGCGAGCCTTCGAACTCACGACAAAATTAAGCCAAGCTGCATTTGGCCGCGCACCAGGAGCAGTAATGATTTCGACAGTTTGACCACTAGTGAGTGACTGTGATAGCGGATAAGGCTGGCGGTCAACACGGGCGCCTACGCAGGCATGGCCAATATCAGTATGCACGGCATACGCAAAGTCAACAGGCGTTGCTCCGGTCGGTAATTCAACAATTCGCCCTTCCGGTGTAAAAACGTAAATTTCATCAGGGAATAAGTCTGATTTAACGCTTTCAATAAACTCAAATGAACTGCCCGCACTTTGTTGTAATTCAAGCAAACTTTGCATCCAGCGCTGTGCTCTAACTTGCGCTGTAGTGCCTTGTTCACCTTGTTCTTTATAAGCCCAGTGTGCAGCAACCCCCATTTCAGCCATTTGGTCCATATCTTCAGTACGAATTTGTACTTCAACAGGTACCCCGTGAGGCCCAATTAGAGAGGTATGTAGCGATTGATAGCCGTTAGCTTTAGGAATAGCAATATAGTCCTTTATACGCCCCGGACGTGGCTTATATAGACTATGCATTTGGCCTAACACGCGGTAGCAAGTATCCACATCTTTGACAATAACCCTGAAAGCATAGATATCCATGATGGAATGGAAACGCTGCTCTTTTTGGTGCATTTTACGATAGATGGAATAAAGGTGCTTTTCCCGCCCACTGACTCGGCAAGGTACACCAGCTTCGGTTAGGCGGCCGTCAATTTCAGAGAGGATTTTTTGGATCATCTCTTTACGGTTACCTCTAGCCGCTTTTACAACTTCTTTGATTACGCGGTAACGGTTAGGATATAACGCTTCAAAACCGAGTTCTTCGAGCTCTGTTTTTATATGATGTATACCCAATCTATGAGCTAAAGGGCTATAGATTTCAAGGGTTTCACGAGCAATGCGACGGCGTTTATCAGGCCTTAAAGACCCTAAGGTGCGCATATTGTGAGTGCGGTCTGCCAGTTTGATCAAAATGACCCGGATGTCTTTTACCATCGCCATGATCATTTTGCGGAAGTTTTCTGCTTGAGCTTCTTTTTTGTCGCGAAAGTTAAGCTTGTCTAGTTTGGATACCCCTTCGACCAAACCGGCCACCGTGGTACCAAACAGCTCTTCTATATCTTGGAATGTCGCTGGAGTATCTTCAATCACATCATGAAGTAGCGCTGCCATAAGTGTTTCATGATCCAGCCGCATTTCAGCAAGAATACAAGCAACAGCAACTGGGTGAGTTATATAAGGCTCACCACTCGAGCGGGTCTGTCCTTCATGGGCATCCCGCGCGACAACATAGGCTTTTCTTAGTAATTCAACTTGTTCTTTAGGGAGATACTTTTGAATGACTAAATTAAGGCTTTCAAACAGATACAAGGCAGACCCACCTTAGTGATTAGCGACGACCTTCAGCGATTGCAGAAACTGCCTGCATTTCAGCCGCCTCTTGCTCTTGCTGCTCTTGGCGCTCACGCACATCTAAAATGTGACCGTTGATTAAGCCTTCTTCTACTTCACGTAACGCGATAACAGTATATTTATCGTTTTCTTCAGGAACTAAAGGGTCTTTTCCGCCCGTTTGTAACTGACGAGCTCTACGTGCTGCGACCAATACGAGGTCAAAACGGTTACCAATTTTCTCTACTGCGTCTTGAACAGTTACGCGTGCCATAAGTGTGCTACTCCAAAGAAATAAAAAAATGACCTGATATGATACTGAAACTATTCTCAGTCTGCTAGTAATTTGCTGATTAAAGCACCATGTCTTTGAACTTGGCGCTCTAATTTCAAACGTTCAGTTCGGATGATAGATTGTAAATCACTTAATGCCGTGTTGAAATCATCATTAACGATAAGGTAATCATACTCGTTGAAATGTTCAATTTCACCTACTGCTTGCGACATCCGTTTTTCAATCACTTCATCGCTGTCTTGCCCACGGCCTCGTAACCTGCGATATAACTCATCTTTTGATGGAGGGAGAATAAAAATACTACGCGCTTCAGGCATTTTTGCCCTAATTTGTTGCGCTCCCTGCCAATCAATATCTAAAAAAACATCGACACCGCTATTTAGGACATCTTCGATGATAGGTTTAGACGTTCCATAATAATTACCAAAAACACAAGCATGTTCTAAGAACTCACCTTTTTCGACCATACCTAAAAAATCAGCTTCAGATACAAAGAAATAGTGTTCGCCATGAACTTCCCCAGGACGTGCTGCTCGTGTTGTATGAGAAACAGAAACTTGAGTGTCATACAATGGTTGTGTTTTTAATAAAGCCTGAATGAGACTTGATTTACCCGCACCGCTAGGCGCAGAAACAATATATAACGTGCCTTGTATCATGATGATTTCTTGAATAGTCGAGGATTAAACATAAAAGATGGTGATAAACCCGACATAGTATACACATACTTGCGCTAACATGCAGCGATAACAATAAACCATGAATTTTAGATAAAAATATTTAATTTGCGATCAAGTTGTGAGCCGGTTCCAGAAATTAGTCTTTTACTTATGAAAATCACATTTTTTTTGCGAAGACTTTTGTAAATAACGGCATTTTGATATGAGTGCTACAAAAAATAGCTTCATGCTTAAGGGGGTAGAAAAGAGCTAAATGAAGGCACCGTCATCGGTGGATAACGACAAGGAATGTTTATGTTCTCTATTATCTGTAGGTATATATTGGTTTTAGTTTATAGGCTAAGCAAATTAATTGTTGGGTTAGTGGTTGGTGTAAATGTGGTGCAGGCGGCGAGTAATCATTCAGTTGACCAACTGTGCGAAGCAAAAAACCTCACCTTAATAGCTCAAGAGAGTAATAGGTTAGGGGGACAATTACAGAAGTGGGATCAGGCTTATCAGTTATCAGGTAGTAGCCCAATTAGTGATGAAGCCTATGACCAATTACTCAACCTATGGCGCTCTATGCAGCGGTGTCGCCAGCTTTCAGAAAAACTTCCCCCTGTCCCTCTTCCTGAAAAAGTGTTATTGGCTAAACACCCAATCCCCCATACAGGGTTAAAAAAACTTAATGAACGAGAAGTCTATAACTGGATAAATACACGCAAGGATATTTGGCTTCAACCAAAAATCGATGGTGTAGCAGTCAGCTTGGTTTATGAAAATGGGCAACTTATTTCAATGATAAGTAGAGGTAATAACCTTGAAGGCATAGAGTGGCGAGCAAAAGCGGATTTTATCCCTACAGTACCTAAAAAAATTAAACATCAGGGGACATTAATCCTCCAGGGTGAGCTTTTTTGGCAAATGCATGAACATATTCAAGCAGAATATGGGGGAGTGAATGCGAGAAATAAAGTCGCTGGGTGGTTAATGCGAAAAAATTTACCAACATCCAATGAAAATAATATTGGCATTTTCATTTGGGCGTGGCCATCGGGAAATACTGACCCCAAAACACAGCTGTCATTACTTTCTAAAATCGGCTTCCCACTTGCAGAGCAATATAGCCATAAGATTGAAAGTAAAGCTGACGTTAAGCAATTACGTGAATATTACTATCAAAGTAAATTACCTTTCGTAACCGACGGCATAGTATTAAAAAGTTTCCCTGCCCCAAGCGCACAAGCTTGGCAGGCTAAGCAAAATAGTTGGGCGATAGCGTGGAAATACCCGTTTCGTAGCACGTTGTCAGGTATCGTCGAATTACAGTTCAAAGTAGGTCGAACAGGGCGGGTCAGTGTTGTCGCAGTCATTAGCCCAGTGACGATTGATTCAAAAAAAATTTCTAGGGTAAGTCTAGGGTCGCTGTCTTCATGGAAAAAACGTGATTTGTTAGTCGGAGATAAAGTCCTTGTCTCCCTTTCAGGGTTGGGGACACCGAAAATTGAAGAAGTTGTTTGGCGGCGAGAAGAACGACTTTATCCTGATACCACCAATTTTATACAATTCCACTCATTAACTTGTTTTACTTATACGAGGTCTTGCCTGCAACAGTTTGTTGCGAGGCTCGTTTGGTTAGGTAAGCAATTAAATATGAAAGGGATCAGTGAAGCCACATGGCAGCAGTGGGTAACTCATAATAACCTCACTCAGCTAACAACATGGCTATCAGAGTCATGGCAAAATAGTTTACCTAAAAATAAAAGAAATCAGTTATTAATTGAGCAATTAAGATTGGCCAGTGTCCAACCACTTTCTGCATGGTTAAGGGGGCTAGCGATCCCTTTACCAAAAGAATATATAGGGCGAATTACTGATTTGAAAATGTTGGATAACCAATCTGTGATTAACAAAATGAAATTAACCGCCAATCAAAAGAAAAAACTTAGCAAATGGTTAGCAGAGCCTGAAGTCAAATTGATTCTACAAGTGTTGGCGGGTAGACAAGTAAACTCCCCTTAATTTAGTGTTGTTAATGGGGAGTAAGTAATCGCTTAAAAGTTGTTATTCAACATATGGCAGAGCCCCGTCGTTCAGTTCACTTTGGGGCGAGAAGTTTGGTTATAGAGGTATTTAATCTTGGCTTTCATAATTAAAAATGGGCAGCCCAAGGCGATAGCGAATTGCTATTAACCTAGCACTTAAGCCAACAACAAGGGTAATGATAACGACAATATCTTTGGGGAGTGGGGTATGCACCAAACCGATGTAAATCCAAGCAGCGGCAAAAGAGACACCCGCATAGACTTCTTTTTGGAACACTAAAGGTATGGTATTACACAACATGTCTCTTAAAACGCCACCAAAAACACCAGTAATCACTGCGGCGATTGCTGCAATGATTGGGCTGTAATTCATATCTAACGCAATTTGAGCGCCAAGTATAGAAAAAACAATAAGCCCGATAGCATCCAAAATTAAAAATAACCGTCTTAAGTGTTTCATCATCGGAGCTATCCAAATTGTTACAATAGCGGCTCCAGCAACAGTCAGAATATACTCTGGGTGTTCGACCCAACCAAGAGGGTAGTGACCAAGTAAAATATCACGGACGGAGCCACCGCCAATCGCAGTGGCAGATGCAATAATGATGACGCCAAAGACGTCCATTTTTCTCCGACCAGCAGCAAGCGCCCCAGTCATGGCTTCGGCGGTGATACCAATGATATAAAGTACACTTAATAACATGATGGTTTTATTCGATGCTAAGGTTATTACTAAAGGGTATTATTACTTTAATAACTTCTCGACTGAGATTTTCTAGTACTCAATAGGGTAGATTAGTTAAAGTAATCCGATAGTGATAGTTAATGATGCCAAAGGATAACAGATTGAATAGCAAATTACCTTATAAAGAAACACGTTTAACCTATGATAATAGATGTCATCAGCTGACTAATATTAATGTATGGACGCCTGATAGCGAATGGTTAGCTTATGATGTCCGTCCAAGCGGGAGTTCTTTTACTGGTTTATCGATAGAAAAAATTCATGTAAATACGTTACAACTGGTTGAGATTTATCGTGCGAGTCACGGGGCTCATGTCGGTGTTGTTACTGTCAGCCCAAATTCACCGGCCAAATATGCCTTTATACACGGCCCTGAATATCCAGATGAGCATTGGCAGTATGACTTTCATCATCGTCGAGGAGTATACGTTCATGATGAACAGCTAAATGTTGCCTATCCTATTGATGCCATGTGTATTACACCTCCTTATTTAGTGGGGGCGTTAAGGGGAGGCACTCATGTACATGTTTTTAGCCCTGATGGAAAATGGCTGAGTTTTACCTATAACGACCATGTAATGCATGAATTAGATGCAAAATTAGACCAACGGAATGTAGCTGTAGCCGTTCCAGCTGGGCCTGTTGAGGTCGCTGTGAAACAGCATTGTAGGGAATATAATGGGGATTATTTCTGTTGCGTAGTAACGCAAACCACATTAGAGCCTGCGCCAAATAGCGATCAAATTAGCCGAGCATATGAAGAGGGGTGGGTCGGGGTTAGAGGGTATCAAAAAAGCAATGGGGAGTGGCAAGAAAGGGCATTAGCATTTATTGGTGATACCCATTCTATAAATGGGGACATTGTGCCAGAGGTTTATCTTGTTGATCTCCCAGCAAAGCCTGAAAAATACACAATAGCAGGGGAGTTCCCCATTCAAGGCACGGAGTCACGGATGCCCTTTCCACCAAAAGGGGTGTCTCAAAGGCGTTTAACCTTTACACATCACAGAAAGTTCCCAGGGCTAGCAAAGCAGCCAAGGCATTGGCTTAGAGCCTCACCGAATGGTCAATCAATCGCCTGTTTGATGGCAGACGACCACGGTAATGCTCAGTTATATTTAGTAGATACACTTACAGGGGGGATATTACAAATTACTCATAGCTTATCTCCAATTCAATCAGCATTTAATTGGGATAGCACTGGTGAGTATATCGCTTTTATCTGGGATAACAGTGTAGTTCGTTGTCATGTTGCATCTGGGGCTATAGAAAGATTAACAGAGAGAACCCAGCAACCTCCAGTAGCAGATGCTGTTGTTTTTTCTCCTAACAATAAACTGATTGCTTTTATGCGTGACCTAGATGGTTTCAGGCAAATTTATATCGTAGAAACAGGGTTATCTTGTTAAATTTTAATAAGGTATTCACTATTATTATGAATAAAAATGTTCTAGTTAACTTTTTTATTCATAATTTGCTTTATTTTATTCTGTTGTTATTTCTCGTCAAAGTAGGAAGATAACATTTAATTTAGGCTATATAAATAAGCATCTATAGTTTAATTACTTTGACCCAATAAAAAGATAATTCTAATCAAAACTATTATAAAAAATAGGTTGTTAGTTGCCTTTAAGTTTACAAAAATCCCATAAAACTAGTGGGTATATAATTATTTAAATTAAGTCATTACCATTAAAAAACAGGTAACATTAAATAAATTCATTAATTTATTGTTTTTTTATCTAATTCTTCCAAGCGCTTTTTGGGGGAATCTTCTTTTGAGTCGTTATTCGACCTAGAATAGTCTAATGGAATTAAAAGAGTATCCATTATGAAAGAAAATGGAAGGTCAATAGCAAGTAGCGGCCTAACAACCCAACCTGTCTCATCATCTTTAATCATTTTAATACTATTTTTAGAACCCGGATAATAGCCTTCTGAAGGGCCGGCATGAGTCATAATACTTGAACAACCACTTAAAATAACCGGTATTATAAGGGTAAGTAACCGTGCTGAAATTAAACTCGACATATGCTAGTTAACCTAAATTGGTTTGTTAGTTCTAACTTGTAGTTATAATAACTAAAAACAAAAAATTCACAATGACAGAGCGATATTATTATCGAATTTAACAAGATATATTTTTTATGTTAATGCATTATTTTTAAGTATTAGCTGAGGTTGTTTATTCTTTGTGTATCTATATAGACTGTGAATAACGTTAAAGAATAAAGGTTTACTATTCTATATTTGTTATCAGATTGAAAACTCAAATAAATAGCCATTTTAATTCATCCTGAACTGTGCTCTATGGCACATATTACTGCTGTGCTATTTGGCATAATCGATTCAGTAGTATGTTTTCTCGCCTATTTAGGTTGAGGTAATGGGTTACTTATCGTCAAAAGGATGCGGTCTATGAGTGAATTAGCTCTTACTGTAAGTTTGTTGGCGTTGGCTGCCGCGCTTGGATTATGGATTGGTAATTGGAAAATCCGTAATGTTGGGTTAGGTATCGGAGGTGTCCTTTTTGGAGGGATCATCGTTGGGCACTTTGCTCAAAGTTATGGTTTACAACTCAATAAAGACATGCTGCATTTTATTCAGGAGTTTGGCTTAATACTTTTTGTATACACGATAGGTATTCAAGTTGGACCCGGTTTTTTCTCTTCGCTTCGAGTTTCGGGCTTGAAGCTTAATGGCTTTGCATTGATGGTCGTTGTATTAGGGGCTGTTGTAACCGCAATTATTTATAAAGTCGCTAATATTCCTTTGCCAATCATATTAGGTATTTTCTCAGGCGCAGTAACCAATACTCCATCTCTGGGGGCAGGGCAGCAAATTTTAACAGATTTAGGCTCAGACCCAAATCTTGTTGACCAAATGGGAATGGGGTATGCCATGGCATATCCTATGGGGATTTGCGGTATTTTATTGGTGATGTGGCTTGTACGAATTATCTTTCGAATTTCAGTGGATAAAGAAGCGTCTGCATTCAATAGCTCTAATTTTCAACAGCGCGATGCCCTACAAACAATGAACATTGCTATTCGTAACGCGAATCTTGATGGTTTGATGATGCAAGATGTTCCATTGCTTGGTAGTGAAGCCATTGTTTGTTCAAGGTTAAAGCGTGGCGATATGCTTGTTGTCCCTCAACCAACAACAGAGATTCACTTAGGTGATTTACTTCATGTTGTTGGTCAGAAAGAAGATTTAAACAAAGTTCGTTTAATTTTGGGTGAAGAAGTCGATGCCTCGTTATCGACATCAAATTCAACTTTACATTCTGTCAGAGTGGTAGTGACCAATGATGCTGTACTAAGTAAACGGCTTAAAGAGCTAAATTTAAAACAAAAATATGATGTTGTGGTTACACGCCTAAATCGTACAGGTATTGATTTGGTGGCAAATAATAATTCAGTTTTACAGTTTGGCGATATTCTAAATATTGTTGGACGGCCCGAATCTATTGAAGCGGTAACTGCTTTATTAGGTAATGCGAAACAAAAGCTTCAACAAGTACAAATGCTTCCAGTCTTTCTTGGTATTGGGCTTGGGGTTGTATTGGGGTCTATTCCCGTTTTTGTACCAGGTTTTCCTGCCGCACTTAAATTAGGTTTAGCTGGTGGGCCGCTGGTTGTCGCATTAATTTTAGGCCGGATAGGGACTATTGGCCGCTTATATTGGTTTATGCCACCGAGCGCTAACCTTGCTTTAAGGGAGCTCGGTATTGTGATGTTTTTAGCTGTGGTGGGGCTAAATTCTGGTGGTGGGTTTATTGATACCTTAATTAAAGGTGATGGGTTAACGTGGATTGGCTATGGTTTGTTGATTACGTTTGTGCCTTTATTTATTACGGGGGTCGTTGCCCGAATTTTTGGCAAAATGAATTATTTAAGCCTTTGTGGAGTATTAGCGGGTTCGATGACTGACCCTCCGGCACTGGCATTTGCGAATGGTATTCACCCGACGAGTGGTGCCCCTGCATTATCTTATGCGACAGTATATCCATTGGCGATGTTTTTAAGGATTATTTCTCCTCAATTACTTGCAATCTTATTTTGGGCGGTTTAGCGTTTTTTTATAAAATAAATATATATTTTTCAATTTGATAGGGTGAGTTAGAAGGGCTGTGATTGATAAGGTACATAAAAATAATAGTTAGTATCACGATATATAGAGATAAAAAGTACCGTTGTTCAAGCAATCACCAAGTCTAAAACCTGTTTTAATAGTTTTGAATGATATTCGTATTGAAAAATAAATTTGATTTCAATTACGGAGTTCTCGCTAATTTTAGCCCTTTCTATCATTGAAAGGGCTTTTTTTTACTTCAATTTAAGAAGTGACTTCTTGATAAGCTTTTTCTAATTCTTCAGCCAGTATTTTAATGCCTTGTTCAATTTTTGCGGGTTCAGGAACATAGTTCATACGCATACATTGGTGTGCATGTGGCCAATCTTGCTCGATACCAGGAAAAAAGTAGTGGCCGGGAACCATTAAGACCCCCCGTTTTTTCAAGCGTTGGTATAATTCTAAACAATTAATAGGTAAATCTTTAAACCATAGCCACAGGAAAATAGCCCCTTCAGGCTTATGTATTAAGCACTTATCTTCAGGGATATAACGGCGAATGATGTCAATTGCCTCTTCTACACGTTGTTTGTAAAAAGGCCCTATGACATTTTGGGACAGCGATATAAGGTCGTGTTTTTTCAGCATCTCTAAAGCTAGGGCAGGCCCAATCCCACCGGGAGCTAAGCTAATAATGCCATTCATGTTACTGACGGCTTCTATGATTTCTTCATTCGCGATGATAATACCGCAACGAGTCCCCGGTAAACCAAGTTTAGATAAGCTCATACACAGAATGACATTTTCATTCCAAAATGGTGTGGCTTCACTGAATATAATACCTGGAAAAGGAACACCATAAGCATTATCTATTAATAGTGGAATGTTATTTTGTTTAGCTAATTGATCTAAGTGTTCAACTTCTTCATCGGTAATTACATTACCAGTTGGGTTTGTTGGACGAGAAACACAAATAACACCAATATCATCAGTGACTTCTAGTGTATTGAAATCCACACGGTATTTAAATTGACCATTAGGTAGAAATTCAATTTGCGGTTTGTTGGCGACAAATAAATCATCGTCGAGCCCAGAATCCGCATAACCCACATATTCAGGCGCTAAAGGAAATAGAACTTTACGGGTGATACCATCTTCAAAGCGACCAGCTAGCAAGTTAAATAGGTAGAAAAACGCACTTTGGCTACCATTTGATAGAGCGATATTCTTCGCACTAATATTCCAACCTAGTTTTGCTTTTAGTGTTGCAGCAAGCGCTTTCAACATGGCATCTTTGCCTTGAGGACCATCATAGTTACATAAAGTGTCCGTCAATTGGCCATTAGCACACATTTCAGTTAACAGATCTTGGAAATACTTGTCCATTTCAGGGATATGAGCTGGGTTCCCTCCCCCTAACATTATGGAGCCGGGGGTTCTTATGCCTTCATTCAAGTCTTTCATTAATAATGAAATACCTGAATTTTGAGCAAATTTATTACCAAATTTAGAGAATATCATCGCATTTATTCACATATGTCTATATAAATTGTTAATAGGATTTAAAACATACTCTGCTGAACCTTAGAGTTCAACCGCTCATTTGCATATATTTGTAATTTAAATATCTGGTAATGAGTAAATTAATAGATGAAAGCTCTGCGATGTTAATGGTTTGATAGTTTCTTTTTCTTTTTATACGCTAAGTATCATCCATAAACACTAATTTATTTAAACTGGCAACAATGTATTAAATGGTCATTTATCATGCCAGTGGCTTGCATAAAGGCATAACAAGTAATTGAACCGACAAACTTAAACCCACGTTTTTTGAGCGCTTTAGAAAGCAGCATAGAAAGTTCTGTTTCGGCGGGGACTTGGGACGAGTTTTCCCAGCCATTGACAATAGGTTGGCCATTAACAAATTGCCAAAGAAAAGTGGAAAAGTCCTCTCCGCTTTCTTTCATTGCTAAATAGGCTTTTGCGTTGGCAATTATCGCTTTAATTTTTAACCTATTACGGATAATACGGGGCTCTTGCATAAGGCGTTCTATATCACTGTCGTTCATCAAGGCGATTTTTTTAGGATCAAATTGATAGAATAATTCCCGATAACCTTGGCGTTTTTTCAAAATAGTGTACCAAGAAAGACCTGCTTGTTGCCCTTCAAGGCAGATCATTTCGAACAGGGCTTGGTTATCATGGGTTGGTTTGCCCCATTCATGATCATGATAAGCAATATATTCAGGGTCTTTATTAACCCAATGGCAACGTGTTGATGCTGTATTCATTTTTCATCCTTTTTACAATCATATTAATCTTTTTTAAAAATGAGATATTTATACTGTATAAATAACCAGCTTAAAAGGGGTGAAAGTATTTTTTTTTATTTTTAGAATAAATACAGACATATTCAATGCTGTATATCTTGCGGTCAAAGGGTATACTGACGTACTTTCATTAATTTAACGTATCGCGTGCGGATCTAACATGCAAAAGTTTGATACCAAAACCTTTCAAGGTCTTATCCTGACATTGCAGGATTACTGGGCGCGCCAAGGCTGTACCATTGTTCAACCACTGGACATGGAAGTCGGCGCAGGAACCTCCCACCCAATGACATGTTTGCGAGCATTAGGCCCTGAGCCTATTGCGGCGGCTTATGTTCAGCCATCTCGCCGGCCAACAGATGGCCGCTATGGTGAAAACCCAAACCGTTTGCAGCATTATTATCAATTTCAGGTGATTATTAAACCATCACCAGATAACATCCAAGAATTATACCTCGGTTCTTTAAAAGAGCTGGGTGTTGACCCAACTGTTCATGACATTCGCTTTGTTGAAGATAATTGGGAAAACCCAACTTTAGGGGCTTGGGGTTTAGGTTGGGAAGTATGGTTAAATGGTATGGAAGTGACCCAATTTACCTATTTCCAGCAAGTGGGTGGGCTTGAGTGTAAACCTGTGACTGGCGAAATCACTTATGGCTTGGAACGCTTGGCGATGTACATCCAAGGTGTTGATAGCGTATATGATCTTGTATGGTGTGATGGTCCGCTGGGCAAAACCACTTATGGTGACATTTACCATCAAAATGAAGTTGAACAATCAACTTACAACTTCGAATATGCAAATGTTGATTTTCTTTTCAAATGCTTTGAAGAATATGAAAAAGAAGCTCAACATCTGCTCGCTTTGGAAACTCCACTTCCACTGCCGGCTTATGAACGTATCTTGAAAGCTGCTCATACTTTTAACTTACTTGATGCGCGTAAAGCTATTTCTGTTACTGAACGCCAACGCTATATTTTACGTATCCGCACCCTGACGAAAGGGGTTGCTGAAGCTTATTATGCTTCACGCGAAGCGCTTGGATTCCCTATGTGTCATAAGAATTAAGAGGCTGTCATGACTCAACAGACTTTCCTTGTGGAAATCGGCACCGAAGAGTTACCGCCGAAGGCTCTTCGTTCATTAGCTGAATCATTTGCTGCAAATTTTACCAGCGAACTTGATAGCGCGAATATTGCGCATGGCGCGGTAACGTGGTTTGCTGCACCCCGTCGTTTGGCACTAAAAGTTGCTGATTTAGCATCTTCCCAACCTGACCGTGAGGTTGAAAAACGTGGTCCTGCTATTTCTCAGGCTTTTGGCCCTGATGGCCAACCAACTAAAGCCGCAGAAGGTTGGGCTCGAGGCTGTGGTATCACCGTTGACCAAGCTGAGCGTTTAACAACCGATAAAGGCGAGTGGTTACTTTATCGTGCCCAAGTTAAAGGGCAAGCCGTGAATGAACTACTGGTTGATATGGTTAGCCGCTCACTTGCTAAACTACCTATTCCTAAATTAATGCGTTGGGCAGATAAAGACACCCAATTTGTTCGCCCTGTTCACACTGTAACATTGCTGTTAGGTAGTGATGTCATTGAGGGTGAAATTTTAGGTATTAAGAGTGGGCGCACAATTCGTGGGCACCGTTTTATGGGTGAAGCAGAATTCACCATTGATAACGCCGAGCAATATCCTGCTATCCTACGTGAACGCGGTAAAGTGATGGCTGATTACGAAGAGCGTAAAGCCGTAATCAAAGCGGATGCAGAAAAGGCGGCTCAAGCTTTAGGTGGTAACGCTGATTTAACTGATAGTTTACTTGAAGAAGTTGCTTCATTGGTTGAGTGGCCAGTTGTTTTAACGGCGAAGTTTGAAGAGAAATTTTTAGACGTCCCATCTGAAGCATTGGTTTATACCATGAAAGGTGACCAGAAGTATTTCCCCGTCTATGATAATGCGGGTAAATTAATGCCTAATTTTATCTTTGTGGCGAATATTGAATCTTCTGATCCTCAACAAATTATTTCAGGTAACGAAAAAGTTGTACGCCCTCGTTTAGCTGATGCGGAGTTTTTCTTTAAAACTGACCGTAAGCAACGTTTAGAAGACAACTTACCGCGCTTAGAAACGGTGCTATTCCAAAAGCAATTAGGTACTTTGCGTGATAAAACAGACCGTTTAGAAGCACTATCGGGTTGGGTTGCCAATAAAATTGGTGCAGACGTTAATCATGCGACTCGTGCTGGCTTACTCGCTAAATGCGACTTAATGACCAATATGGTGTTTGAATTCACAGATACTCAAGGTGTAATGGGTATGCATTATGCTCGGCATGATGGTGAATCAGAAGACGTCGCGTTGGCTCTGAAAGAGCAATACCAACCACGTTTTGCCGGTGATGCACTTCCCTCTACTGATGTTTCTGCTGCATTAGCCATTGCTGAGAAAATGGATACACTTGCCGGTATCTTTGGTATTGGGCAGCACCCTAAAGGCGATAAAGACCCATTTGCTCTTCGTCGCGCGGCTTTGGGTGTGTTACGCATTATCGTTGAGAAAGGCTATCAGCTTGATCTCGTTGAAATGACCGCCGAAGCAGCTCGTTTATACGGCGATAAATTAACGAATAAAGACGTTGTTAATGATGTGGTCGAATTTATGCTTGGCCGATTCCGTTCTTGGTATCAAGAATTAGGTTATAGCATTGATACCATCCAAGCTGTATTAGCTCGTCACCCAACTCAACCTGCTGACTTCGATGCACGAGTGAAAGCTGTGACTCACTTCCGTACGCTAGATGAAGCACAAGCGCTTGCAGCGGCAAATAAGCGTGTTTCTAATATTCTGAGTAAATCAGAAGAAAAATTAGCGGATACTGTCTTAGCTTCTGTACTGAAAACACCAGAAGAAGTGAAACTAGCAACTCATGTTGTAGTTCTACAAGAAAAACTTGCTCCAATGTTTGCGCAAAGAAATTATCAAGAAGCATTAGCTGAGCTAGCTTCTTTACGCGATGTAGTGGATGAATTCTTTGAAAATGTGATGGTAATGGACCAAGACCAAGCGGTTCGTGTTAACCGTTTGACGCTATTAAGCCAATTACGTGAGCTGTTTTTAAAGGTAGCAGATATTTCTTTACTGCAATAACTTAAAATTAGGCCATAAACTGGTTTTATGATGCTATTTTTATAAAAGTTAATCTGTTTGATAAATAAGCACTAAATTAATTTAGTGCTTATTTTTTTAGTAAAATAAGGTGAGTTGCCTATAAACCTTACCATTTTGGTGGTTTTATCAGCACTCGAGCCAAATTAATAAAAAATGGGTTGACGACCCCCATTCTTGGCAGTATTATTCACACCGTTTTCGGCGAGTAGCGCAGCTTGGTAGCGCAACTGGTTTGGGACCAGTGGGTCGGAGGTTCGAATCCTCTCTCGCCGACCAAATTTTAAAACCCACCTCAATGAGGTGGGTTTTTCCGTTTATGGCACTTCTCATTTCCTCTCCATTTTTAAGAATAACTTTACTTGCATCCAACACCTAGATTCTGCTGATATAGATAAAAGCATACGGTTTGAGAATATCTCATGGGTTACGTATTTTTTGCTGGCAACTCCCTCTATTAGGGTGGTTTTAGCTAATAAAACAGTTTTTCATGACAAGGATCTGTTAATGAAAGCAAAATACGTTGTACCAAAACACATTCGTTTTTTATTGTTAGGGTTATATATTCTTGTTACTTCTCACGCTTATAGTTCCGCTATAACTCAACCTATTAATACCGCGCAATGCATTCTTATTAATCAAGTTCATTTGGTAAATTCCCAGCGGTTAACTAAAGTAGAGCCAAGACGTATTAATGCATGGAGGCAGCAAATTGAAGGGCAATGCGTTGATGATCGTAAGCTATTGGAGTATGCCGATTATATTACAGCTGACCTTGTCCGCGCAGGTTATTTAACCTCATATTTATACTATCCTGAGCAAACATTTTTGTTTGGTATTTTGCGTATAAAAATCGTTGAGGGGACTATCTCTGCGGTGAGTTACCAAAATGAAAAAAACAAAGATCGCTCTTTATTATCTATTTTTCCACTGAAGCCAGGGGATCTATTAAATCTCCGCCATATTGAACAAGGCTTATCTAATTTACAGAATGTATCTTTACTTCCATTTCATATAAATCTAGTGCCTGATGACGCTGATAAAAATGCTACTCAAGTTATCGTTGTTGGCCAGCAACGCCGTGCATTAAATGGGGTGATTTCTTATGAAGCTCACAGGGCTGCTGGGCAAACGACTAATGTTATAAGCCATATATGGATGCTTGCAAACCCTTTACTACGAAGTGATTTTTTGTATTCAGAGGTTAACCATCACTTAAATGCTTTTAACGGAAGCGAAATGAAATCAATGGCATTGTTATATTCTCTCCCATACCACTATTGGCTATTTTCTGTATCTGCTGAGTACCATAAAAACCAAGTAGTAATAACAAATTATGATGTTAATTTACCTTTTCAACAGCGTAGCTGGGGTTTATTGCTACAAATTGAGCGCATACTGAATCGCACTGAAAACGCGGTGACTTCATTCGGTATTGGTAGCCAAGTTCAAAAAAGTGATACTTTTTTATCCGACTTACGTTTACAGACGCAAAAACGTCTGGCGAGCTATGCTATTGCTGAATTCTCACATCAGGTTGATTTTTTAAAGGGGAATACGCTTGTTTCTTTAAAATACAAACAAGGGGTAGATTGGTTTGGTGCTAATGCACAAAAAACGACAGGTTTGGATAAAGCACAAATCTTTCAGTTTTCACTGTCTAACTTGAGAGAAATACAGCCGTTTTATTATCTAAGCCAACTTGATGTGCAGTTAAGTCGTTCCAATCTAGATGCTTTATTAGAACGTGATACATTCATAGGAAATGGCGGTGTGAGTGGTTTTCTTACGGGGGTAAAACATTTTGAAATGGGGGATCATAGCTTAAAATTTCACAATGAGCTGCGGTGGCAGACTCCTTGGCCACATGTACAGTTGTATTCGTCATTAGGCTTAGGAACAACGGCGAATGACCGAGCGACATTTTGGAAAGAGAACCTACTGTTAGGCTGTAAAATAGGCGCGAAAGGTCAGTTAAAGGGCTTGTCTTACCATTTATTCATTGATACCCCTTTATGGCAATATCAGCCGCTTGCTTTCAATACAGTCAGTTCCGGTATTAAATTCAGTTTTCATTATTAACTTAATTGGTTTTTTCTGTATCCATTTGTTTTTATTCAATATACTTTAATTTTGGGTAATTATATCTTTTATGGTGGGTATAAAAGCATTTTCTGTATTCAGTTTAATTAAATAAAAAAGTGACATATAGCGATTTTATTCTTTAAGTTATCAAATAGTTAAAATTATGTTTAGCTTGTTTAGTTGAATGTTTTTTGTCTGCATGAAAAACAAGCTAAATAATAACAAACTAAAATAGTTTCTAACTTTATTTCCTTTAGAGTTTTATTTTGCATACCTCCGTATAGCACGCTATATTCGTTCACTAATTCAGCACTTAATCACAAATATAAAAATAAATAGCTCAAACATAAAACACTAATCATCAACAATAATGTGGTTATAACATCTGCCTTTTGTCTTGATTGGTAATATATTAAGCTAATTTAGTGTGACAGATGTTTCTAATATGTTACGAGAGTTGTGGGTGTGTAGCAAATACGGCTATTGACGAAGTGAGTGACAGTTGATTAATTGCACAATGAATAACAAAAAATACAGATACTACATCTGTCATTTATATGACGGGTTTAGGCATTAAGCAAAAACAACATAGGAGCATACAGATGCGCTCTATTAAAAAGACAGGTCTACTTACTGTAGGGTTAACATTAGCAGCATTGGCTGTATCGGCCTCAGTACAAGCAAAAACATTAGTTTATTGTTCAGAAGGTTCTCCTGAAGGTTTTAACCCTCAACTCTTTACTTCTGGAACAACGTATGATGCAAGTTCAATCCCATTATATAACCGTTTAGTTGAATTTAAATTAGGGACAACAGAGATCGCACCTGGCTTAGCTGAAAGCTGGGAAGTAAGTGATGATGGCAAGGTATATACCTTCCATTTACGCAAAGGGGTTAAATGGCACTCTAATAAACAATTTAAGCCAAGCCGTGACTTCAATGCAGATGATGTGATCTACACATTTATGCGCCAAAAAGACGCTAATCACCCATATCATAAAGTATCAGGTGGTAGCTATGAGTACTTTATGGGCATGGATATGGACAAAATCATTGATAAAGTTGAAAAAGTTGATGATAACACAGTAAAAATTACGCTAACTCGCCCTGAGTCTCCATTCTTAGCGGATATGGCTATGGACTTTGCATCAATCCTTTCTGCGGAATATGCGGACCAAATGCTCAAAGCAGGTACGCCAGAAAAAGTGGACTTAAACCCAATAGGGACGGGCCCATTTGTTTTACAGCAATACCAAAAAGACTCTCGTATTCTGTATAAAGCCAATGATCAGTATTGGGGTACAAAACCGAAACTTGACCGCTTAGTTTTCTCAATCACGCCGGATGCTTCAGTACGTTATGCTAAGTTACAAAAAAATGAATGCCAAGTTATGCCATATCCAAACCCGGCTGACTTAGAGCGGATGAAGCAAGATAAAAACATTACATTGATGGAGCAGCCAGGTCTGAACGTTGGCTATCTTTCATATAATGTTGAGAAAAAACCACTGGATAACCAAAAAGTTCGTCAAGCCCTCTCAATGGCAGTGAATAAAGACGCCATCATTGATGCGGTTTATCAAGGCGCAGGTCAGAAAGCGAAAAACTTAATCCCGCCAACAATGTGGGGATATAACGACGCTGTGAAGGATTATGAATATAACCCTGAAAAAGCAAAAGCATTATTAGCAGAAGCAGGCTTCCCTAATGGCTTTGAGATTGATTTATGGGCAATGCCAGTACAACGTCCGTATAACCCAAATGCGCGCCGTATGGCTGAAATGATCCAAGCGGATTGGTCAAAGATCGGTGTTAAATCTAAAGTTGTGAGCTATGAGTGGGGCGAATATCTCAAACGTGCGAAAGATGGTGAGCCTCAAACCGTGATGATGGGTTGGACTGGTGATAATGGTGACCCTGATAATTTCTTCGCAACATTATTTAGCTGTGCAGCAAAAGAACAAGGTTCTAACTATTCAAAATGGTGTAATCAAAGCTTTGAAAACTTGATCCAACCTGCACGTCAGACGGCTGATCATGACAAACGCGTCGAATTGTATAAACAGGCACAAGTCGTAATGAATGAGCAGGCTCCTGCGCTTATCATTGCACACTCAACGGTGTTTGAACCTGTACGTAAGGAAGTGAAAGGCTATGTGGTTGATCCATTAGGTAAACATCACTTCGAAAACGTCGACATTGAGAAGTAATCGTATCTAATCTGTTAATGCCCTTCGTTGCTAATTTGCAGCGCGGGGCGTTTTCTCCTCTAAGGGGTATTCTTCTAGATGATAATTTTGCATGGTGAGTTTTGTATTAAGTAGTCTGTAAATTAATCATGTTAACGGTTTCTTGCATCTAAGCGTGCTGTAAGCAGCACCCATAAGGATCAATAACCCAAAGACTTAGAAGAAACAGAGAAGTTCAGTTGTTTGTGAGCACCCGGAAAATTTATTTTCTGAGTAGCCAAACGGACTAAGAGCCGTCAACGGCATTATTAAAGAGATTCAGGATATGCTGCAATTTATCCTCCGACGATTGGGGCTTGTGATCCCGACGTTTATCGGTATCACACTACTTACTTTTGCTTTTGTTCACATGATCCCCGGTGACCCAGTTATGATCATGGCTGGGGAGAGGGGGATCTCTCCTGAAAGGCACGCCTACTTAATGGCTGAGTTAGGCCTTGACCAGCCACTTTGGAAGCAATATCTGCATTATGTTAATGGGATATTTCATGGTGACTTAGGGATTTCTCTAAAAAGCCGTATTGGTGTTTGGGAAGAGTTTTTACCTCGCTTTTTAGCGACAGTTGAATTAGCCACTTGTGCAATGATTTTTGCGGTTTCTGTTGGTATCCCTGTTGGGGTTTTAGCCGCTGTAAAACGTGGGTCAATCTTTGACCACACCGCGATTGGTCTTTCTTTAACGGGTTATTCAATGCCGATATTTTGGTGGGGGATTATGCTCATCATGTTAGTGTCGGTGCAATTAGACCTCACTCCAGTTGCTGGGCGGGTGAGTGATATGGTCTTCCTTGATGATTCAAACCCACTGACCGGTTTTATGTTAATCGATACTTGGATTTGGGGTGAAGAAGGTAACTTTATTGATGCTGTTGAGCACTTGATATTGCCTTCTATTGTATTAGGGACGATCCCTCTGGCGGTTATTGTTCGCATGACGCGTTCATCAATGTTGGAAGTGTTAGGCGAAGATTATATTCGAACAGCGCGAGCGAAAGGCCTTGGCCGCGCACGCGTGATCCTAATCCACGCACTACGCAACGCTTTACTCCCCGTTGTAACGGTTATCGGTTTACAAGTTGGCGTCATGTTAGCAGGCGCTATTTTAACAGAAACTATTTTCTCATGGCCTGGGTTGGGACGTTGGTTAATCGAAGGGCTGCAACGTCGTGACTACCCTGTCGTACAAGGTGGCGTACTGCTCGTGGCAACGCTGATCATTTTTGTTAACTTAGTGGTCGACTTGCTATATGGCATTGTAAATCCACGCATTCGTCATAAAAAATAAGGAGCGCTAAATGTCTCAATCTACTGAGCCAACTGTTGTCAGCGCCCCACAGCCGATGACACCATTACAAGAATTTTGGCATTATTTTAAACGTAATAAAGGGGCCGTTGTTGGGATGTTTTATATCATCCTGATGGTACTAATTGCTATTTTTGCGGGTGTATTAGCACCACATGCCCCTGATGAACAGTTTCGTGATTTTTTATTGGCTCCACCAGTTTGGGATGAGGGTGGGAGCTGGCAGTTTATTCTAGGAACGGATGATGTTGGGCGTGATTTACTTTCTCGCTTGATGTATGGCGCTCGTTTATCTTTATTAGTTGGGTGCTTGGTTGTCGTGCTGTCCTTGATAATGGGCGTGACCATTGGCGTAATTGCAGGTTACTTCGGTGGTATTGTTGATGCGCTAATCATGCGTGTAGTTGATATCATGTTGGCATTACCTAGCTTGCTATTGGCTTTAGTTTTAGTCGCAATTTTTGGGCCTTCTATTGTTAATGCGTCTATTGCTCTGACTTTTGTTGCTTTACCTCACTATATCAGGTTAACGCGTGCCGCCGTTTTAGTGGAAGTGAACCGTGATTATGTGACGGCCTCTCGAGTTGCTGGTGCAGGCTCAATACGTCAAATGTTTGTGAATATTTTACCTAACTGTTTGGCTCCATTGATTGTACAGGCCTCTTTAGGTTTTTCGAATGCTATCTTAGATATGGCTGCTTTGGGTTTCCTCGGTATGGGCGCTCAGCCACCAACTCCTGAGTGGGGAACTATGCTGTCTGATGTGCTGCAGTTTGCACAGAGTGCATGGTGGGTGGTGACTTTCCCAGGACTGGCGATTTTACTGACGGTGCTTGCGTTTAACCTGATGGGTGATGGTTTACGCGATGCATTCGATCCAAAACTCAAGCAGTGATGAGGTAATCTAATGGCACTGTTAAATGTAGAACAACTCTCGGTTCATTTTGGCGATGGAAAAGCGCCATTTCGCGCGGTTGATCGTATCAGTTATAGCGTTGATAAAGGGCAAGTCGTTGGTATCGTCGGTGAATCTGGTTCTGGGAAATCGGTTAGCTCACTTGCCATCATGGGGTTAATTGATTACCCCGGGAAAGTGATGGCAGAATCGTTGGAGTTTGATGGACGCGATTTATTGTCTATGCCTGAAAAAGAACGTAGACAAATTATTGGTGCGGATGTCGCGATGATTTTCCAAGACCCGATGACCAGCCTAAACCCATGTTTTACCGTGGGTTATCAAATCATGGAAGCACTCAAAGTGCATCAAGGCGGCAGTAAAAGCACACGGAAACAGCGGGCTGTCGATTTACTCGACATGGTAGGTATCCCTGATCCTCAATCACGCTTGGATGTCTATCCCCATCAATTATCAGGTGGGATGAGTCAGCGGGTGATGATTGCAATGGCGATTGCTTGTCGCCCTAAACTGTTGATTGCTGATGAGCCAACAACAGCTTTGGATGTCACAATTCAAGCGCAGATTATTGAGCTACTTTTGGAGCTACAACAGCAAGAAAACATGGCGTTAGTGTTGATCACCCATGACCTTGCACTTGTGGCTGAAGCTGCACACCATATCATCGTGATGTATGCAGGGCAGGTGGTTGAATCAGCAAAAGCGAGTGATATTTTTAAACACCCACGTCACCCTTATACCCAAGCACTATTGAGAGCATTACCTGAGTTTGCAACGAATAAATCACGTTTAGCATCACTCCCTGGTGTTGTTCCCGGTAAATATGACAGGCCTGTCGGTTGTTTATTAAATCCACGTTGCCCATACGCAACGGATAAGTGCCGTCAAGAGGAGCCAATGTTACAAACCGTTGGTGATCGCCAAGTCAAATGCCATATGCCGTTAGATGATATGGGGAGGCCAACATTATGAGTGACAAACAACATACCCCATTGCTAAAAGCCGTGGATTTGAAAAAGTATTATTCTGTTAAAAGTGGTTTTTTTTCTGCGGAGAAAACCCTTAAAGCGTTAGATGGGGTTTCTTTTGAATTAGAGAAAGGTAAAACGCTAGCCGTAGTTGGGGAGTCGGGGTGTGGTAAATCCACACTTGGTCGTTTGTTAACGATGATAGAGCAACCTTCTGATGGCGAATTGTATTATCAAGATCAAAATTTGCTGATTAGAGATAAATCAGCGGAGAAGCTGCGTCGTCAGAAAATTCAAATTGTTTTCCAAAACCCATACGGCTCATTGAATCCCCGTAAAAAGGTGGGGCAAATTTTAGAAGAACCTTTATTGATTAATACTTCGCTATCGAAAGAACAGCGCAAAGAAAAAGTATTATCAATGATGGCAAAAGTAGGTTTAAAAACAGAACATTATAGCCGATACCCACACATGTTCTCGGGAGGGCAAAGGCAACGTATTGCGATAGCACGAGGTTTAATGCTTGACCCAGACATTGTTGTTGCAGATGAGCCTGTTTCTGCGCTGGATGTCTCTGTTCGCGCTCAGGTATTAAACTTGATGATGGATTTACAACAGGATCTTGGCTTGTCTTATGTGTTTATTTCCCATGACTTATCTGTGGTTGAGCATATTGCTGATGAGGTCATGGTAATGTATTTAGGACGTTGCGTTGAAAAAGGCACGAAAGAGCAGATTTTTAATAACCCTTTGCATCCTTATACACAAGCCTTGTTATCTGCAACACCAAGGTTAAACCCAGACTCAAGGCGTGAACGTATTAAGTTAACAGGGGAATTGCCGAGCCCACTGAACCCACCTCCAGGCTGTGCTTTCGCGGCTCGTTGCCGTAGAGCTTTTGGCCAATGTACTCAGTTCCAGCCGACATTAAATGAGTATGACCAACAGTTAGTAGCGTGTTTTGCTGTTGATGAAGACGAGAAACAATCTGTTGTCGTGAGTTAATGTTTAATACGGCGGAAAGTCTGACTTTCTGCCGTTTTTCTCTTCTATTTTATATTTAATTCTCTTTAGGATATCGTTTATCCTAAATATCCAATCTTTCTTTTTAAATTACTCTTTTGGGGATAAAATCAAGTATACTGATTGACGTTTCTATTTTTCTTTAAAAAGCTGCTTGATTAGGAAGGTTGTGGTCAAATGAACACACAGGTCCAACGCTCACTAACGTTAAAAAGTATGATCGTATTCTTTGGAATTACGTTACTCTCTCTCGCGCTTTTTTTAGCTATCCAATTCAGCTACTTAATCGAACAACGTAAGCAAGATTATTTAGACCAGCTTAGTAATGCTGTTGTACAAATTCAGAAACCATTAACCGACGCATTGCTAAGTTCGGACCTTAGCGAGGCGAAAAGATTACTCATTAGCTTAAAGACATCAGGTATTATGGGTAATGCGATTGTGACGGTTGATAATGCAACGGTGATGAATTTAAGTTTTGCAACACCGAAGCCAATCCCCGAGTGGGCGACTTACTTTGTCGGCATTCCAGTCGAAATGACGGTACCTTTATATGCATACGGCAATGCTGTATTGCAAGCGAAGCCTCAAGGGTATTTAACCTTACAAGTCGACCCTAATCGTGTATATCGGTTTGCTTTAAACACACTGGCATTGATGACAACGACTTACTTATTGTTGGTGCTTATCATTGCTATTGCAATGACGTGGTGTGTCAGCAGGATGATTGTCAGGCCATTGCGTAAAATGGCTATCGAGTTACAGGAAAATGATCAAGTTAATCAGCTGGTTGTTTCTGAATATCATCATGATGATGAGCTTGGGTTACTTGCAAAAGGTTACAACCGTCAAAGAAAACAGCAAAATTCAGACTAAGCCATGAACATGAACTCAGCTTTATGGTCTAATATCGTTATAGTGGTGAAAATTAAAATTGGATAAAGCCAAACGGTATTGTTTAACCCGGTAAGTTCACGCTTTTCGTTAATTTACCTGTCGTAATTTGCGGTTAAATATAAAGATATAAAACACATAGGGGTTTACATGCAGGGCTTGAAAGTTCGGTATATTATCAGTGTTGTATTATTATCAGTGACTCAATTTGCAAGCGCTGAATCTTTGCAACCTGATCCAGCATGGCAGCAAGGAAAGCTAGAAAATGGCTTTAGCTGGCAATTATTACAAACACCACAGCGTCCAAATGACCGTATCCAACTCAGATTAGCAATTAAAACAGGTTCATTAACAGAAAAAGCGAGTGAGAAAGGGTACAGTTATTTAATTCCTAAAATGGCGTTGTATCATCAGACTGAAACATTTCCAACCGCAACGTTACAAGAGTTTTGGCGTCAGGCAACAGACCCAGACATGCCAATTCCACCTGCGGTTGTTTCTTATGATTACACAACTTACAGCTTAAGTTTACCTAACAACAGGCCTGATTTAATCAAGCAAGCATTGAGTTGGCTAGCTACCTCTGTAGTGAAAGCCGAATATACCGAAACGACACTGCATAATGGCTTAACAGCTGAAAACGTGCCTGTTGCAACACTGCCTTTAAATGCAAGCGACCCAGTTTGGCGAGCTCGTTTAAAAGGTTCTGCGATGATGGGTTATGACCCTGGCCAAAAACCAAATGACAATGTCGATCTCGAAAGCGTGAACGCTTTTTACCAAAAATGGTATACGCCAGATGTGATGACGTTATACGTTGCTGGTCATGTGGATCCTCGGATGTTATCTGACTCGATATCGCAAACTTTTTCATCTCTGGAAGGAAGACGCTCTGAGCCTGTGTCTGTCGCGGTGCTATCCACGGTAAAACCACAATCTATTGATATTTTACAAGAACAACTGGCGCAGGATACCCTTTCTTTGATTTGGGATATCGATTGGATACCAATTAAAGACTCAAATATATTATTACGTTATTGGGCAAGTGACTTAGCGCGCGAAGCGGTTTATCGTTCTTTGCAAAAAACGTTTAATCAAAAATTTAACCAAGGTGAAGTGGTCTCTGGGCTTGATTGTCGTGTGCAATACCAGAAAGCCACTTGTACGCTATCAGTCAGTGCTGCACCCGAAAAAATGGCCGCGGTGACTGATATTGTCATTAATGAGTTAGCTACAATTAACCAAAATGGTATCCCTGCCGAGCTGTTTGATGACATGATAAAAGAAAAACAGGTGCAGCTATCACAATTGTTTGCTGCCTATGCCCGCACCAGCACTGATGTTTTGATTAGTCAGCGTTTGATTTCCCAGCAAAATGGGGTCGTTGATATTGCTCCCGAACAGTATCAACGTTTAAGGCAGTCTTTTTTAGCATCGCAAAGCCTTGAGCAAGTTAACATGGAAGCGCGTCGCTTATTATCGCAAGAAGCAGCTTTTGTTTTAGCGCAGCCAAAAGATAAACAAACAATGGATGCGGAACAAATTCGCCAAAAATTTATTAAAGCACTTTGGCCACAAGCCTCCACATCAACTGGCACGCAAACAGATCTCGTGCCTGCTAAACCGGCCGTTGCACAATAAATGATGAAGGGTAGCCGTTGGTCACCATTGGCTATCCTTTTTCAAACTTGTTGGCTTAGTAACGATTCAATAGCCGTTATTAGTATTTCTCGTGAACCCCTGTTATCGACAAACCCTGCGGCACTTGTTTTTGTTTGAGGGGAGTAATAAGCCACAGAGCCCCAAAAACCTAAATGAGAATATAAGGTAATGCCGTTAACAACACTTGCCATAATGCCGAGTCGATAATTTTCTGCTCCATCATGGGGGCCGGTACTTAACATGGTTGTTAGGGTCGCTGGCGATGAAAAAATAGCCCCCCCGAAAAGCGCCTCTAAAAACACTGCCATCTGCTTTGATGACATCACTAAACCACCACCGCCATAAGCATCCATAGAGGCGTGGATATGTGTCCCTTCCAACTTCCCTAAATATTGGCGTGATCTAGGTGCTGCTATTGTTGGGGGAGATTCTAGGTGTTCCCAATAGGCAGTTTCTAGTCCAATTGAATCAAATTTGAGTAATTCTCTTACTGCTAGACCAAGTGATTTGCCTGTTATTCGCTCAATAATATCCCCCAACAAAATATAGCCAGTATCTGAGTAGATGTACGATTTAGCAGGTGGAAAAAATGGAAACTGCTTGTGGATGTACATTTCTAATTGCTCTGCACGGCTCCACTGATAATTAGGGCGTTTGAGAACTTCAGTTAGGTAGTCGGCATCAGCATGGTCTAATAGCCCGCTACTGTGATTGAGTAAATGACGCACGGTAATTGCATTCGTGTCATATTGGGCACTTAGTAATAAATTATATTTTGGGTCGATATGTTTAGAGATAGCATCATTGATGCTCAGTTTGCCTAATTCAGCAAGTCGTAAAATCGCTGCCGCGGTAAAGGTTTTTGTATTACTCGCTATCCGTAGTGGTGTATCGACAGTGAGTGGGGAGCCTGCAAGGTCTGATCCCCTAGAACAGAAACTAGCAACACTGCTTTTCGTCTGGTTGTGATAATAGAGAACAACCCCACAGGTTAATTCTTCAAGTTGTTTCACAAAGCTAGTCATCATGACCCCATGTTAGGTAATTATAATGAAGGCACTATATTAATCATGACTAGATGCACTAATACACGCTTTAAATGCGCTAAAAGCAGGGACATGGTAATTTTCGCGGTAAATCAAAAGGGTATCACAGTGAGTCACTGTAATTCTGCCTAATTTTAAAGATGAAACAGGCATTGATTCGATTAATTTTTTTGGAAGAAGTGCCACGCAGCTCCCTGCGGTAACACAAGCCACCATCGCGTGATAAGAGTTCATTTCTTGTACATTCCAATCGAAACTTGCTGGAATATTTAACCATTGCTCCGCAATATTCCGATAGCTACACCCTTGTGCAAAAGCCGCTAAACAACGGGTTTTAACTTGATTTACAATGGTTGCTGAATGTTCATGTTCAGGAAGCAACAATTGCAATTCTTCTTGCCAAATGACCTCGGTCTTGATCCCCATTTGTGAGAGTTGGTTAGGTTCATATAGCGCAGAAGGCAGTGCGACAAACGCACAATCCAGTTTGCCGCTATTGACTTGTTCTAGCAATGAAAGTGAAGACCCAGTACGTAATAACAATTTAGTATTTGGGTTTTGCTGATGAAATTGTGCTAAAGGTATGGGTAGCCGACAAGCCGCCGTACTTTCCATGCTTCCAATACGCAACTGCCCACCTTCTCGCCCCCCACTAATGACATGGCGAGCTTCTTCCTCAAGGGCTAATAACCGATGAGCATAATCAAGAAATTGCCTACCAGCCTCTGAAAGTTCAAGGCGTTTATTTTGCCGAATAAACAACAGTTCGCCAAGATTTGACTCCAATTGTTGAATTCGTGTTGTGATATTCGATGGTACGCGACCTAAACGTGCAGCTGCGCGGGTGATATTGAGCTCAGCAGCAACGGTACAGAATATTTTAAGAGTTTCAGTGTTCATTTTCTCTTTATGTGAATATGGTGCTATATTCATTCTCAATGTAAGAAAGTAAAGTGTATCCCGACATTACAATAAAGGAAAGAAAATGGCTAAAGAAAATGCATTTTTACACCGGTTAGGCTTACGCTATCCTATCATTCAAGCACCGATGGTGGGGGTGTCTACACCTGCATTAGTGGCGGCAGTTTCTGAGTCCGGTGGGTTAGGTTCATTAGGGTTAGGGGCAAGCACAGTTGAACAAGCACGTCAGATGATAGCTCAAACACAGGCACTGACAGATAAGGCATTCAATGTGAATCTATTTTGTCATCAACCACCAAAACGCAACCAAACTAATGAACGCGCATGGATAGAATATCTGGCGCCTTACTTTGCTCAGTTTAATACGACTCCTCCAACTCATCTTAATGAAATCTACCAAACTTTTTTAGGTAACTCTGAAATGTTGGCGATGTTGTTAGAGATGAAACCAGCTTCAGTCAGCTTTCATTTTAATATCCCTTCAGCCGAGGTCGTACAGCAATTAAAGTCGCAAGGCATTTATACCTTAGCCACCGCGACTAATTTGCAAGAAGCCCAGTTAATAGAACAGGCCGGGATTGATGCAATTGTTGCTCAAGGTATTGAGGCTGGTGGGCATCGCGGTATATTTGATGTAAATATGCAAGATGAACAATTAACGACTAACGCATTGGTATCATTACTTATAAAACAGACCCAGTTACCTATTATTGCAGCAGGGGGAATGATGGATGGTTATGATATCAAAGGGGCATTAGATGGAGGTGCAGCCGCAGCGCAGTTGGGAACGGCGTTTATTTTGTGTCCTGAATCTGCCGCAAATAGTAGCTATCGGCAAAAATTGAAAAGCCAGACAACGAATACCACCACTTTAACAACTGTAATCTCAGGGCGGCCGGCAAGGGGGATTGCGAATCAATTTACGCAAATAGGCCTTGATTATAAAATAAATGAATTACCTGATTATCCAATTGCTTATGATATTGCAAAACAGTTAAATGCCGCAGCAAGTCAGTTGGGGAGTGATGACTTTTCTGCTCATTGGGCAGGGAAAAACCTAGTGAAAATCCGTGAAATGCCAGCCGCCTTGCTTGTGAAAACGTGGGTTGAAGAGATGAATGGATAAATTGTGTAAATAGTAGGGCGGCGATTATCGCTGCCCTAATTGGATGATTAAAGCGTTGTTTCGGTAGGCAATGAGTCTTTTTGCTCATCGGTAGCTATCCATGCTGCACAAAATAGGGTTAAACGGGCAAAAAAGTAGAAAAAAGCCATTAAACCTAGTACTGAACCAAATGCTGCACCGGAAGGAGATGACGCTAGGTTCGGTAAAATCCATGTCATGATTGATTTAATAATTTCAAACCCGATGGCAGCCAGAAAAGTCCCTTTGATGAGGGACCGACGACGATGTTGCATACGAGGTAAAATCCAAAAAATCCATAAAAATAATAGGAAATTAGCCATGATAGAAATAGTTAACCCTATTAGTGTCCACGCAGGTTTTAACCACTCGATACCATCAAGCCCTAATGTGCTGACAATGGTTGCTTGTGCAGAACCGGCCACTGAAGTGAGCATGATTGTGACAACCAATGCGATCAGCAAACCAATCAAAGCAAAAAAATCGCGGATATAGCGGAAAATAATGTTTTCGTGCTCATCTTCATTTCGCTCCCATACAGGGCGCGATTGAGCCAAAATAGCTAAGCGTAAGTTATTTACCCAGTTGACTCCTGAATATACCGCTAAGGCTAAACCGGTTAACCCGACCGTCGTACGTTGGCGAATTGCAGTATCGATGGTTCTTTCTAATGTATTAGCTAGGGTTGGGTCAGTAATATTTGCAGAAATTCCTCGGACTAATTTTTCAAGTAGTTCAGGGTTACTGGCTAAGACAAAACCCGCAGCTGCAAATGAAAACATTAAAACAGGAATTAACGATAGAAATGAGAAATAGGTAATTGCGGCACCAAACTGGTTTCCCATACGGTCAGTAAAACGTTGTGCGGTTCGAATGAGGTGTGCAATAAATGGAATTGCACAAATAAAATTAACAACACGCATTGAGAATGTGAGCGCTTTTTTACTGCCATCAATACTTTTATTCAGTGTCGCTTTCAGCTTGTTGCTATCTTTTTGTTCTTCTTCCTGCATATTCGACATTTAATCCCCTTTTCCTGCAACGAAAACTGTCTTACTTTGGCCTTGTTCAGTGGCTAGTTATGAATGATATGCACAATACTATAGCCTAAAATAAAGGGTAACTTCATCCCAATGCCTATTTTTTAGATAAACAAATGTCATTGGAATGATATTGTGCAGTGAAAGTAACCAATTCATTAATCAGGAAAAAGGGAATATATCAAAATTAAAGAGCCCCTTTGTATATCTGCATCTCGTCTTGTGCTTCTTTTAATTCAGCTTGCGCTTCAGCTAATTTGCGTTCACGTTTTTTAATCTTTTTGAGGTCATTACCTTGTTGCTTTTCTTCTTTTAATTCAGCTTCGCGTTCTTGCACTTTTTCACGTTTTTCGTCGACATTCTTTTGGCTATCACGATATAAAGACTCTGGGGTGCAATAACGATTAACGTTATCTAATGCTTCTTCTAAGCCGCGAACACGGTATTGGTTGCCATGCTGTTTCGCGTATTTTATCTGTGCTTCAATTCTTTGTTTTTTAATGTCGCAGCCATTTTGTGTTTTAGCTGCCATGACTGATGAACTTACAAAAAACAAAGCGGAAGCTGTGGTTACTATCAGTAGCTTCTTCATGATTTACCCCTGGTTATGTTGAAATTTGTATTTAGGATAGCGTTTTATTTCATTTAGGTCATGTGAATTTTAGCGCTGCCTTCACTGTGACAATTGTGGCTAAATTTAGCTATAATGAGGCTGAAGAATTAATCCGGCCTATTTTTTGTTCAAAAAGGCACTCTTTAAAGCACCTATTTAATAGTAGTCATCTTATTTGGCTAGTGTTGAATTTCCTCAGGAAATAAACGTTACATGTTAAGTTATCGTCACAGCTTTCACGCAGGCAACCATGCCGATGTGTTAAAACACACGGTACAGAGTTTGATTATTGAGTCTCTAAAAGAGAAAGAAAAACCTTTTCTGTATTTAGACACGCATTCAGGTGCAGGTCGTTATCAACTAACCAGTGAACATGCAGAAAAAACAGGTGAATACCTCGAAGGGATTGCGCGGATATGGGAGCAACCAGATTTACCTGAGGAATTACAGCCCTATATGAGTATTGTACGTAAGCTCAATGATAATGGCCGTTTGCGTTATTATCCGGGCTCGCCTTTATTAGCCAAATATTTATTGCGTGAGCAAGATAAACTGGTATTAACGGAATTACATCCGAGCGATTATCCGTTATTACGTACTGAGTTTTCACGTGATAATCGAGCACAAGTTTCTAAAGAAGATGGCTATCAACAATTAAAATCAAAGTTACCACCACAAAGTCGTCGAGGTTTTGTGTTGATGGACCCACCTTATGAAATGAAAACAGACTATGAAGCGGTCGTTAAAGGTGTGGTTGAAGGGTACAAACGTTTTGCAACGGGAACCTATGCAATTTGGTATCCCGTCGTGTTGCGCCAACAAATAAAACGTATGCTTAATCAATTAGAAGCAACAGGGATCCGCAGAATTTTACAAATCGAATTGGCTGTGCGACCTGACAGCGACCAACGCGGCATGACGGCATCGGGTATGATTGTCATCAACCCACCGTGGAAATTGGAACAGCAAATGAAAAATGTGCTGCCTTGGTTACATAAAACACTGGTGCCTGAAGGTATAGGGTATACTTTAGTTGAGTGGGTTGTACCAGAATAATTCGCACAATAGGTTAGGTATAGCCAATTGAATTAACAGGTATTAGCTATCATAAAACGCTATTCATGCCATGGCAATCAATAGCATGATGCGAGAAAATGAATCAATGAGTCATTCAATCAATGGGAATAACCAAATTATGAGCAAACATTACGACTATATTGCAATTGGTGGCGGAAGCGGTGGTATTGCGTCGATGAACCGTGCAGCAATGTATGGGCAAAAATGTGCCTTAATTGAGGCTAAAGCATTAGGTGGAACTTGTGTGAACGTAGGTTGCGTACCGAAAAAGGTTATGTGGCATGCGGCACAAATTTCTGAAGCCATTCGTAATTATGGTCCTGACTATGGTTTCGATACGACAATTAATCGTTTTGATTGGAAAACATTAATTGATAGCCGTACTGCTTATATTGATCGCATTCATCAATCTTATGACCGCGTTCTTGGCAATAATAAAGTTGATGTGATCAGTGGTTTTGCTCGTTTTGTTGATGCGCATACTGTTGAAGTGGATGGCGAAACTTATACCGCGGATCATATTTTAATTGCCACCGGTGGTCGCCCTGTGATCCCTGCTATCCCTGGTGCAGAGTATGGTATGACTTCTGATGGTTTCTTCGAGCTGGAAGCGCTACCAAAGCGTGTTGCTGTGGTGGGTGCGGGTTATATCGCTGTTGAATTGGCAGGTGTTTTAAATGGACTCGGTGCGCAAGCACACTTATTTGTTCGTAAACATGCGCCACTGCGTTCATTCGACCCTCTGATTGTAGAAACGCTGGTTGAAGTTATGAACACGGAAGGGCCAAAACTGCACACAGAGTCTATTCCAAAAGAAGTGGTAAAAAATGCCGATGGTTCTTTAACGTTAAAATTGGAAAATGGCCAAGAGCATACAGTTGATGCATTGATTTGGGCTATTGGTCGTGAGCCAATGACGGATAACCTGAATATTGAAGCCACGGGTGTTGAGCTGGATGAGAAAGGCTACATCAAAGTGGATAAATACCAAAATACCAATGTCGCTGGTGTATATGCAGTGGGTGATAATACTGGTGCTGTTGAATTGACTCCTGTGGCTGTTGCGGCAGGGCGTCGTTTATCCGAACGTTTATTTAATAATAAACCAGATGAACATTTAGATTACAGTAATATTCCAACGGTAGTATTTTCACACCCACCAATTGGCACTGTGGGTTTAACTGAGCCAGAAGCCGTTGAAAAATATGGCGCTGAAAATGTGAAAACTTATAAATCGTCTTTCACAGCCATGTATACTGCGGTAACTTCTCATCGTCAACCTTGCCGTATGAAGTTAATTTGTGTGGGTGAAGAAGAAAAAATTGTCGGTATTCATGGCATTGGCTTTGGTATGGATGAAATTCTGCAAGGCTTCGCAGTAGCGTTAAAAATGGGCGCAACCAAGAAAGACTTTGATAACACTGTGGCTATTCACCCAACCGCAGCGGAAGAGTTTGTGACTATGCGTTAAGCATACGAATAATATTGGTTATACTGTTAATGAATAAAAGAGCCAAGTAGTTAATAACTTGGCTCTTTTTACATGAGGATTACGCGAGTAGCTCGGCAATTTCAGGAATAGTTGACAAGTTTTTCATGTAAGCTTTCATTGCTGGTGTGACTTCCATCATATTGTATTTAGTGAAGAATATTACAAATGCCCCTACATACACATCCACTGCGGTGAATTGCTCGCCACAAATAAAAGGTTTAGCGTTATTTAAACCGGTTTCTAAGCACGCCATTGTGCGTTCAACAGAACCAAATCCAGATGATTTTTGTTGTTCTTCATTGAGCTGAATATTAAGGCCGTTAATTGTGAACGCAGTTTCTATTGGGCCCGCGGTAAATAGGAACCATCGATAATAATCAGCACGCTTGGCGTCGTTAAGTGCAGGAGCTAAGCCTTTTTCAATAAATTTGTCCGCTAAATATAAACAAATCGCCGCTGTTTCAGTGACGATAGCCTCACCATCAACCAATGCTGGGACTTTTGCCATTGGGTTAATTGCCAAATATTCGGCCGTGTGCATATCTGCACCATAATCTAATTCAATACGTTTATAAGGAACATCTAAAATTTTTAACAGTAGGTCAACAGTATTACCGCGTGACATTGAATTAGTAAAAAGCACCAGTTCGCTCATGATTATTCCCTTATAAGAAGTTGAGCACTTACTATAAGGTACAGCTGTGTCAGAAATTGTCAGTAGACACGCAGAGGACTTCTTTACTCCATCGTTCAAGCAAATAATTTTTAGGGTAGGGGAGTTTATGCTCAAGGGCACGATAGGATTGAATGCGGTCTAAACGAAAATGGCGATAACTTTCCCGTAATTCACACCAAGCGGCGAGTACTTGGGAATCTTTCATATAACCAATTGCAATCGGCCAAATAATTCGTTCACTCTGTTGGTTCTGGCCATCTAGGTAAATAATTTGAGCTTTACATTCTTCGCGTAAGCTTAGGCGCAAGTCTTTAGCAATAATATCGTTTATTTCATGGAAATGTGTGGTGGGCGCAAACAAGGTGTTTTGGTTTAAGATTTTCTGTGAATTACCTGCTACGACAGCATTTATTTTACTAATGGCACGTATTGCTGAGTTTTTTAGCTCTCTATCGGCATTACTTTTAACCCAGCGCAAACCTAAAACCAGTGCTTCCAGTTCATTTTCATCGAAAGTGAGTGGAGGCAATAATAAGCCGGTTTTTAGTTGGTAACCAATACCCGCCTCACCTAAGATTTCAGCGCCTTGGTTGCGTAACGACTCAATATCTCGGTAAATAGAGCGGATACTGACTTGTAGCTGAGAAGCAAGAGCTTCTGCCGTAATGGGGTAGCGGTTTTCTTTGAGTATTTGCAATAAAGTCAGTAAGCGTTGAGTGCGAGTCATTTATCAGCCTAGCTAGAACGATAGATTAAGAAATTAAACACAGAATAGGGTATTACAGGGAAAAATCAAAGCTGCGAAAGATGGCGGAAAATTATTGGCCTGATAGCCGGTAAGTTTAGCTTTCAGGCCTGATATGTTTAGAAAGTGACGACGGTTTTTAAGCCGAGTACCCATGCATCAGAGGTTTGCTTAATCCCCCCTGGATTGTGCCAGTATTGGACATCAGGTTGTAGCTCTAGCCAAGAAACCGGTTTGAAACGGTAATACAGTTCTGCGTTAAACGCGTTAGAGGTTATAGGGCGAAAGAAAGGGTCATGGTAATCTGTGATGCCAAATTGTTGGTTATACTGTTTTTGGCCTTTGGCAAAGTGATCACTTAATTCAATATAAGAAACACCTAAACCCACCCAGTCTTCAGGCCTTGCATCGAATAATCCACGATAACGCAAGGAACTTGAAACCACATAATTCATAAAATTACTACGTTCATCGTGGTAGCTTCCACTTAAGGATAAACTTAAACCTCTATTGGGGTCGTCTTGGTGGCGAGTTAATTGTTGGTTCATACCACCATAGATAAACCATGTGCTGTGGTAGGTTTTATCTTTGTAGAGATCTTGCTGTTTGGCATTGGTGTACAATAATCCTACATTATAGACCCCCGGTAACCCATTGACGAAAGTGCGGCTTTCGACCTCTAAAGGTAATACAATGCCTTTACTGCCTTTAGTTGACCAGCTCCAAGCGTGGCTTCTATCAGTTGCTTGAGGATTTTGTTCCATAACCCCTGTTTTAATAGTCACCTCTGGTGTGATTTTATAGCTGACAGTGGTTCCCCACGTGTGAATATTCCAGTTACTCCAGACAAGAGCATTTGCAGATTTACCACCACACTGGGTGCGCAATTGAAAATCACATGGAATAATTTGGTCGAATTCTTGTACTTTATTCATCATGCCAATACGCCAAGTGAGACGGCGTTCGTCAAAACTTCGGGCGAAAGTTAGCCAACCTAAGCGTGTAATAGAACCACCGCCAGCACTTTCTTGGGTTTGGTCATAATTAGGAGTTCGTGGGTCTTGAACCCGTTTTAAGGTGAGGTCATCATTGTGATTGCGGTTAACAATATTCCCTTCAATACGAGCATCTGGGATGCCTGTCCACCGCTCTAGGTCTTGGGTAAAGGTGAAGGCAAATTGGTCAATATAAGCGGTGTATTTATCATCATCATAACCGCCACTTGCATTATAGGCAACTTGGCTTAAATAATTACTATGAAATGAAAAACCATGATCCGATAAAATAGGGCGAATGCCAAGCATGTCGCCAAATAGCCCTTTAGGGGCAGGTTCAAACCCTAATACAGTACCATCCCATGATTGTTCATTAGCAATAGCGGGTAATGTTAAAAATAACAGGGGAAATATAATTTTTTTATTCATTTATTATGGAACCTATTTTAAGGCGCAAAAAACTAATAAATACAAAATAGTATTTATTAATATCTACGTAAATTTTATATATTAAATATAGGATGTAGAAACTACCTATATAATATCTGTAATATTACTAGAGAGGCTTATAAAGTATAAACCCCTCAATATTTAATTAGGTTAATTAACGAATTAATAACTCCCCTTTTGACTTAATGATTTTTTGATACCAATAAAAGCTTTTTTTCCGTTTGCGTTCAAGCGTGCCATTGCCTTGGTCATCTCTATCAACATAAATAAACCCATAACGTTTAGACATTTGCGCATTTGAGGCGCTAACAATATCAATCGGTCCCCAACTAGTATAACCCATAACATCTACACCATCTTGAATGGCTTCATGTACTTGGACTAAATGGTCGTTAATATATTGTATGCGGTAATCATCAATAATATCTCCCTCAGGAGTCACTTGGTCGATAGCCCCTAGCCCATTTTCAACAATAAATAATGGTTTTTGGTATCTATCCCATAATAAATTTAATATTGTTCTTAGCCCTTGAGGATCAATTTGCCATCCCCACTGTGAGCTTTCTAAATGAGGGTTTGGGATCATACTGAGAATATTACCTCGTTTCTTATTATATTCTTCTTTATCTGCGGTAATGCAGCCAGTCATATAATAACTGAAAGAGATAAAATCAATAGTTTGTTTAAGATCTTGTTTATCTTCTTCGGTAATATTCAGATGAATTTGGTTATCTTTAAAATAACGTAGCATATAACCGGGGTAAGTCCCACGGCATTGAACATCACCAAAGAATAACCATGTGCGATTTTCAGTCATGGCTTCCCAAATATCATTGGGCTTGCATGTTAGGGGATAAACTAACCCACCGAGCAACATGTTCCCTATTTTGGCATCAGGAATAATTTCATGGCAGGCTTTTGTCACTCTTGCGCTGGCAACAAGTTGGTGATGGATAGCTTGATAAACCGCTGTTTTTGAGCTGGTCTCTGCTAATCCTACACCTGTCATCGGGGCGTGAAGTGACATGTTGATTTCGTTAAATGTGAGCCAAAGTTTGACTTTGTCTTTATACCGTTGAAAAACAGTGCGTGCATAGCGTTCAAAAAATGTAATGACTTGGCGACTTCCCCAACCACCATATTCCGTGACTAAGTGATAGGGCATCTCATAATGAGATAAAGTAACTACAGGTTGAATATGGTATTTCGCCATTTCTGCAAATAATTTATCGTAGAAAGCCAGCCCTTCTTCATTTGCTTCTTGCTCATCGCCACGTGGGAAAATACGGCTCCATGCGATAGAGGTACGTAAACAGGTGAACCCCATTTCAGCAAAAAGAGCAATATCTTCTGGGTAACGATGATAAAAATCGATAGCGATATCTTTAATATATTGGTCATTATTGGTGCGTTTAACGACTCCACCAAAAATACCATTTGGTTGAACATCAGAGGTACTTAACCCTTTTCCTGCTGTCAAATAAGCGCCTTCTGCTTGGTTTGCTGCAATGGCGCCTCCCCATAAAAATGTCTCAGGAAATTTTGTCATCATTTTATTCCTTATTTCGGATTAACTGTCATGAATGTAATACCGGGATTGATTGTTTGGTTGAGCGTGATGGTTTTAACAGCAGCATAGTCATCACTATTACTAACAATGATTGGTGTTGTTACGTCATAACCAGATTCAATAATTTTTTCTAAATCGAAGGTGAGTAACAGGTCACCGGCTTTGAACGTATCCCCTTGTTTTACCTCAGGAGTAAAGTAGAGACCGTCTAGTTTCACGGTGTCTATACCCACATGGATCAACACCTCAATACCGCTTTGACTTAATAGACCTAGCGCATGCCCAGTTTTAAAAAATGAGGCCACTTCCCCATCAAATGGGGCATATACCGCACCAATGTTTGGAATAATTGCGGTACCTTGGCCGAGTAATCCACTTGCAAAGGTTTCATCGGGAACTTCATTTAAAGGTAATGTACGGCCAGACATTGGCGATAGAATGTCATTCGGAGCAACGGGTTGCACTTGAACATCAGTAGGTTGAGCTTGTTGTGGCTGCTTTTTAACGCCAAAAAAACGGGTTGCTAGGCAAGCGAAGGTAAATGAAATCAATGAGCCGATGATTGCTCCCCAAACGGTTTTGTCAAAGCCGCTTGCAGGGATGATTTGGGTAAAGGTAAAAATATTCACTAGCCCAAAAGAGTAAGTTAGCGTTTGGCTGTAGCCGATGATTGCACCACCGACACCGCCTCCAATACAGCCGAAGATAAAAGGTCGGCGTAGTGGTAAGGTAACACCGTACACAGCGGGCTCAGTGATACCAAAGATCCCCGCGGTGACGGAAGAGCCTGCCATAATTCGCATTTTTGCATTATGGGTTGCTAACATGACGCCAAGTGCTGCACCGACTTGCCCAGCAACAGCAGGGAGAAGTAATGGCACGAGTGCATCTTGCCCAAATACACTGAGGTTATTGATACTAATTGGAACAATTCCCCAGTGTAGACCGAAAATAACACACACCTGCCAAATTGCGCCCATAAATGCGCCAGCAATAATGGGGGTAAAGTTATAAATAGCTTGGAATGTATCTGCAATTAATAGGCTTAACCAAGTTGCTGACGGGCCGATAACCAAGAAAGTGAGGGGGACGATAATTAATAAACATAAAAATGGTGAAATAAAATTTTTCATCGCCGCAGGTAATAAGAGGTTCAGCCTTTTTTCTAATAAACAGCTCAGCCAAGCTGCAAAGATAATAGGAATAACAGACGTACTGTAATTAATAAATGTGAGTGGAATTCCTAAAAAATATTCGGGAGCTGCGCCCGCAAGGCTTTGTTGAAACGCAGTTAACATGGATGGATGTACTAGCGCCCCTCCAATAGCCATGGTTAAGAATGGGCTACCCCCAAACTTTTTCCCTGCGGTATAACCGAGCACTAGCGGGAAGAAATAAAATAGTGAATCACTGGCTGCAAACCATAATTTATAGGTGGCACTTTGTTCTGATAGCCAATGAAGCGTAACAAATAAAGAAAGAAAGCCTTTTAAAATCCCTGATGCAGCCATAACTCCCAGTATTGGCGTGAATATACTGGAAACAATATCGATAAAATGGCTAAAAATATTTTCTTTATCCTCTTTTTCGCTGGATAGGTTTTTATCTTTTTTAGAGGGAGACACTACGGTTGTATCTTCTTTGCCAATTAATTGATTTATTGCGTTATAGACTTCATGAACGTGATTGCCAATGACAACTTGAAATTGCCCACCGCTTTCAACAACGGTAATCACCTCTGAATTTTGTTTCAAATGTTCAGGGTTGGCTTGTTTTATTTCCTTAAGTTTAAAGCGTAAGCGAGTGGCACAATGAATAACATTGACGATATTGTCTTGACCGCCAACATCGTGAATGATTTGTTCTGCTAAAGGTTGGTACTTCATAAAATATTCCTTTATCACATGATGATAAACATTAGTGCTATGAATGTGCAAAAAAAAACCTGATACCCTCTTCTTATCAGTAAGAAGAGTCATTATCAGGTTTTGCCCACCAGAATTGGCGGTAACAATCCATTAGGTTTTTATTATAAGTCAGTCACATAGCGTATTTAATTAAGTTATATCGAGTTCTCTTTTCTGACACGCTCAATGTGGATAGTAAGAAACATACATTCCTCATCCGTTAAAGTGCGTTGGTATTTTTTTTGTAAAAACTGGCTTATTTTTTCGGCGCATCGCCAAGATGTTGAATAGTTTTCTTTAATGACAAGATGCATCGAAGCATCATCATTTGGCACGGGTGTATTATTCATCATGCGATGGGCAAAAAACTTTAAGTGAGTAATAAAACGTTGATAACTCAAAGTTTCTTCATGATAGTCAACTTTGAGGTTATATTTCACGATATTAATGATTTCTTGCATTACTTTCATTGTTTGTATGACAACGGGCATTTCCCCAGTAAGTTGTGCATTTACAAAATGTAAAGCAATGAACCCCGCTTCATCAACAGGTAGCTCGATACCGTGTTTTTCATTAATTAGAGCTAATGAATCTAAGCCTAATTGGTACTCTTTTGGATATAAACGTTGTATTTCCCATAGCATGGTATTAGTGATTGCTAAGCCTTTTGTTTGCCTTTCAATGGCATAATTACAATGGTCGGTTAATACAATATATAAACTTTCGTTTAATTCACCTAACTGGTATTTAGCTCGTTGAATTATCTCATCACAGGTTTTCATGATGGAAATGGGAATATGGCTAAGTAATTCGCTAAGCCGAGCAGTTAACTCGTCGCTACGTAACTCATAAATTTTTTCAATTTTTGTTATATCGACATCGTCATGTGCTTTTTTTTGAAATGCCAAGCCCCTCCCCATGACAACGATTTCCTGTTGTTTCTCATTCAGGGCAATGACCACATTGTTGTTTAATATTTTTGCGATCTTCACTTTCAATCCCTTAGAAACGAAAAAAACCCGATAGCCCAATGACAAATCATTGGTATATCAGGTTTTGCCTGTCAGTAATGACAGTAACAATCCAGTATTCTTACTTTTCTGCACTTTAATCAAATTGGGATATGAATTCAAATGCCAAAGCTTGAAAATGTGAGGAACCTCGTATTGCTATGTATAGTTAATCCAAATTTACTTGTTTATTAATTACACAAAAATTAGCAAGCTAATGGCTCTTTTGCCACCAAGATACAATATAATCAGCAATTTGCTCAGGGTTATTAATATCTAACTGTGGCACATTGGTATCGATAATTTCATTACTAGCAACAGCAACGACATAGTTGTCAATCAAGCCGTTGAGTGGCTTACCGACCTCTGAACGAAACAAGGCAATTTTATCGATCGTTTCCTGTTTAAACCCTTCGACTAAAATAAGGTCTAATGACGCGGGGTCGAAGCGACTCGCTAAATAATACAAATCCATTTCATTGGCATCAGGGGTTTCAGTCATCAGTGCCCAGCGTTTTTGACTGGCGACTAAGGTTTGGTCAGCCCCAGCTTTGCGTAGTTCAAAGCTGTCTTTGCCCGGTTTATCTACTTCCATATCATGGTGTGTGTGTTTGATTAAGCCAACACGTAAGTTACGCTGGCGGAGCAAAGGGATCACTTTTTTCAACAATGTTGTTTTACCGGTACCGCTATAAGCAGTAATTCCTAGTAGAGGTAGAGTATTTTGCTTCATAGTTATTTTTGTTGTAACTCCCAATTACGACTATCTTCTAAGGTATTTAGGTTTGCAAATGCATCGAATTCTGATGAAAAAATAATCCCTTTTGCATTAACTTCTTGCATAAATATCATCAATTTACGATCACCTCTTGCAAGGTAATCATCAAGTTGTGTTTTTAATGAACGATGGAGCAAGGCAAATGTAGGGTGCTCGCGTCTTTCATCTTGTGCATAACAGGCTAAATGATTGCCTTTTTCGTTAAACATTTTTTCAGCTAAATTTAGCGGAAAAGCGGGGACATCGCAGGGGACAAATAGCAACCAATCAGTTTTGGCATAATGCATTGCAGATTGCATACCTGCAAGAGGGCCAGAAAAGTTATTCTCTAAATCAGAAATAACCGTTAACTGACTTTCATTGTAACGAGCTTGGTTACGGTTGGCATTGATCATTATTGACCCTACCTGTGGGCTTAGGCGCTCTAATATGTGTTGGTAAAGGGGTTTACCCATCAAAGGGACTAAACCTTTATCTTGCCCCCCCATTCTGGTGCCTAGGCCACCTGCAAGTATGACACCTGTTATTGACTGGCGAAACGTCATGTTCAATATCCTTGAATATCTTCAATAAAATGTTTTAACATTCCCAGAAAACACCTTCGAGTATAGTAATTGCTAAAATTTATTCTATTTGGTTATAAAATCAATGAATATTCGTCACAATTGCAGTTAAACTTTACGTAGATTGACAACAGTTCGCTTTTTCTCTTGTATGATTATTGGTAACTTGTATCGAATATTCGTGATAAAGGAATAAACATGAAATGCCATCGTTTAAATGAAGTTATTGAGCTACTACATCCTGTTTGGAAAGATAATTCAGATTTAAACCTAGTAGAGTTATTACAAAAGCTGGCAGATGAAGCAGGTTTTAAAGGCAGTTTGTCTGAATTGACAGATGATGTACTAATTTATCATTTAAAAATGCGTGGCACGAACAGTAATGAAGTGATCCCTGGTCTAAAAAAAGATTATGAAGATGACTTTAAAACAGCCATTTTGCGCGCTCGCGGCATCATTAAAGATTAAACTGTGATGGATAAAATAGAGCATTCGAATTTCCATTTCAGTGGAATTTCTCCTGATTTGATTCTAGATGCCTTGATGGAAGTGGGGATTTACCCTGAATCGGGCTTAATAGAGTTAAACAGCTATGAAAATCGAGTTTATCAATTTCAAGACGAAAACCGTCAGCGTTATGTGGTGAAATTTTATCGCCCTGAACGTTGGAACCGCTCACAAATTCAAGAAGAACACGACTTTACATTGGAATTAGTCGAGGAAGGTCTCTCTATAGCTGCACCAATTGAATTTGCAGGGCAAACAGTATTAGAGTTCGGTGGCTTTTTATTTGCTGTTTTTCCGAGTATCGGTGGTCGGCAATATGAAACTGATAATTTATTTCAATTAGAAAGTGTAGGGCACTTATTAGGGCGAATACACCAGATTGGTAAACGTAAAAACTTTGCATTTCGTCCTACAATGGGTGTTGAGGAATACCTTGATCAACCTCGGCACATAATTACATCTAGCCCACTGATAACTGCACGTTATAAAGAGCAGTTTATTGAGTCACTGGATGCATTAATTGCACAAGTAAAATTACTGTGGCCTACAACATTGTCGTCAATTCGCTTACAAGGTGATTGCCACCCCGGTAATATTTTATGGCGAGATGAGGCTTGGCTGGTGGACTTTGATGATGCTCGAAATGGTCCCGCAATCCAAGATTTATGGATGTTATTAAATGGCCCTCGTCAAGAGCAGGTCATTCAATTAGATACATTATTAGAAAGTTATAATGAGTTTTGTGACTTTGATGTAAAACAGCTAAAGCTTATTGAACCTCTCAGAGCTATGCGTATGGTGCATTATCTTGGATGGGTTATCCGTCGCTGGCAAGACCCTGCATTCCCTCGTGCATTTTCATGGCTGCAAGCTGATGATTTTTGGAAAAAACAATCACTCGAATTTATACAACAAACCGAACGATTGAAAGATCCCCCTTTGCAGTTAACCCCTCAGTTTTAACTTTTAAGTCTTTGTTTTTGGAGAATGTAGTATATGAAAAAAATTATGTTGGCTTTGCTTGGTATTGCTATGTCATTTGGTGCTGCTGCGGCAAATTATACCGAAGGTAAAGAGTACACTGAGGTACAACCTGTGCAAGGTTTACCTCAAGTTATTGAGTTTTTCTCTTTCTATTGCCCACACTGTTACCAATTTGAAACTGTGTATAAAGTACCTGCAACAGTAGAGAAAAACTTACCAGACAATGTAACAAAAGCGCGTTATCACGTCGATTTCCTTGGTCCTTTGGGGCCTGATTTAACTGAAGCTTGGGTGGTTGCTACTGTTCTGAAAGTAGAAGATAAAATGACCCCTCTTTTGTTTGAAGGTATTCAAAAAACGCAAACTATTAACACCAAAGCAGATATCCGTAATACCTTTATCAAAGCTGGTATTCTTGCTGAGGAGTATGATGCAGCTTTAAATAGTTTCGCTGTTAAAGGTCTTGTTGAGCAACAAAGACAAGCCGCGCAGAACTTAAAGCTTAGAGGCGTTCCAGCTGTATTTGTTAATGGTAAATACCAAGTACGTAATAACGGCATCACTGTAGATAACGCCGCAGACTATGGTAAAGAATTCTCTAACGTTGTGAATTTTTTAGTCAATAAAAAATAAGTATGATTGATGGTGGTAATATCGCCACCATCAACTGTCATATAAAGTATATTGAATCAATATCCACAATTACTTAATCTCCTCTTCTTTGCATTAAAGCAATTCTTCATTACACTAAGTCATTGATATTACTTTCTTGTTTTAGTCTTTTTAATACATGTTACTTGTTGAATTTACTGAGCAACATAAATTTATACACACGGTTATCCACAGGTTTTGTCAAAGCACCTAGTAACATTAAGTGACTAGAGTTAATGAAAGTAATCACTTAGGTTAACTATAGCTAGGTCGTTTACTTGAAAGAAGATACTGATCGGCGAGATTTTAACAAAGTGGTTAAGTGGAAAAAACTTGGGATGTATCTGAAGCGACATTATGGCATCCTATTAGCATTCGTTCCCGATAAAAGATGATGACAGATTATGGCTCAGATTGCAGAAAACCCTCTTATTTTGGTTGATGGTTCCTCTTACTTATACCGTGCTTACCATGCATTTCCACCTCTGACCAACAGTGCTGGTGAACCTACAGGGGCTATGTATGGCGTAATTAATATGCTGCGTAGCTTGGTCATGCAATATAAACCTAGCCATGTTGCTGTTGTCTTTGATGCGAAGGGAAAAACATTTCGTGATGAGTTATTCGAAAGTTATAAATCTCATCGCCCGCCGATGCCAGATGATTTACGCGCACAAATTGAACCACTACACAGTATGGTTGAAGCTATGGGGCTACCGTTGCTCGTTGTTTCTGGTGTAGAAGCTGATGATGTAATAGGTACTTTGGCCTGTGAAGCTAGTCGTAACGGTACACCTGTTTTGATTAGTACTGGTGATAAAGATATGGCACAACTTGTGGAGCCTAATATTACGCTCATCAATACCATGAATAACACTATTTTAGGTCCGGATGAGGTTCAAGAAAAATATGGGGTACCACCTGAGCTTATCATCGATTTCTTAGCGTTAATGGGGGATTCATCAGACAATATCCCAGGTGTGCCTGGTGTTGGTGAAAAAACAGCGCTGGCTTTATTACAAGGGATTGGCAGCTTAGAAAAAATATATGAGAACCTAGAAGCTATAGCGCCTTTGGGCTTTAGAGGGTCTAAAACATTAGCGCCAAAAATGGCTGAAAATCGTGAATTAGCTTTCTTATCATACCAACTGGCCACTATTAAAACGGATGTTAAGTTAGACAAAACCTGTGAAGAGTTACGCGTCGATCAACCTGATGTAGACAAATTGCATCAGTTGTTTAGCCGTTATGAATTCAAGCGCTGGTTGTCTGATGTAGAAAATGGGACGTGGATGGAAGGTAAAGGTTCAACTGCTAAAGCAAATCCGGCTATAGCAACATCTACGGCAAAAGTCTCAGTACCGACGGCCCCCACCTTAAATGCTGAAAATTACCAAACAATTTTAGAAAAGGCAGACTTAGAGCGCTGGGTGGAAAAATTGAGCTCAGCATCTTTGTTTGCTTTTGATACTGAAACAGATAGCTTAGACACACAAGAAGCGCGCCTTGTGGGGATGTCATTTGCAATTGAAGCGGGTCATGCCGCCTACCTACCGTTAGCCCATGATTATCTTGATGCACCAGCTCAGTTGCCACTGGATGAAGTTTTACAAGCAATGAAACCGATACTGGAAAGTGAAAAAATCCTCAAAATCGGGCAAAACTTGAAATATGATGCGGAAGTTCTTGAAAATTATGACATTGAGTTAAAAGGTATCGGCTACGATACGATGTTGGAGTCGTATGTGCTCAATAGCGTTGCGGGGATGGGCCGTCATGATATGGACAGTTTGGCTGAGCGGCATTTGAACCATAAGACAGTGAGTTTTGAAGAAATTGCGGGCAAAGGCAAAAAACAGCTAACTTTCAATCAAATCGCGTTAGAGCAGGCCTCGAACTATGCGGCAGAAGATGCTGATGTAACATTATTACTGCACCAAGCACTGTATCCTCAATTGGAAGCTGAGCCAAAACTTAACCATATTTTTAAGAATATCGAAATGCCATTAGTTCCTGTTTTAGTCAGAATGGAGCGTAAAGGGGTTTTGATTGATGCAACAGTATTAGCTGCACAGTCGAAAATCATTACTGCGCGTTTAGCAGAACTTGAAAAAGAAGCGTTTGAGCTCGCTGGTGAAGAGTTTAATCTGGCATCACCAAAACAATTACAGGCAATTTTATTTGAAAAATTACAACTACCTGTTATCAAAAAAACGCCAAGTGGTGCAGCCTCGACCAATGAAGAAGTACTTGAAGAACTTGCATTAAACCATGCTTTACCAAAATTACTTCTGGAGCATCGTAGTTTAGCTAAATTGAAATCGACTTACACAGATAAACTACCGCTTATGATAAACCCACGTACGCAGCGTGTGCATACGTCGTATCATCAAGCCGTTACGGCGACTGGGCGTTTGTCTTCAAGGGACCCAAACTTACAAAATATCCCAGTAAGAACAGAAGAAGGCCGCCGTATTCGCCAAGCTTTTGTTGCACGCGAAGGCTATAAAGTCATGGCTGCGGACTATTCACAAATTGAATTACGTATCATGGCACATTTATCTCAAGATAAAGGCCTACTCACTGCATTTGCGGAAGGCAAGGATATTCACAAAGCAACGGCAGCAGAGGTATTTGGTGTTCCACTTGAACAAGTAACCAGTGATCAGCGTCGTAGTGCTAAGGCAATTAACTTCGGTCTTATCTATGGGATGAGCGCATTCGGGCTAGCAAGGCAATTAGGTATCCCGCGTGGTGAAGCTCAACGTTATATGGATCTCTATTTTGAACGTTACCCAGGTGTTCTACGCTATATGGAAAATACACGTCTACAAGCATCAGAACAAGGCTACGTTGAAACACTAGAAGGGCGCAGGCTTTATTTGGCTGATATAAAATCAAGTAATGGTATGCGCCGTAAAGCTGCTGAACGTGAAGCTATCAATGCTCCAATGCAAGGAACAGCTGCTGATATTATTAAAAAAGCAATGATTGCTGTCGATGAGTGGCTACAAACAGAGAAACCCCATGCTGATATGCTAATGCAAGTTCATGATGAATTAGTGTTTGAAGTTAAGGAGTCAGAACTCGAACAGGTACAAGCACAGGTTCAGACATTAATGGAGCAAAGCATGAAACTGGATGTTCCGTTAAAAGTAGATATTGGAATAGGTAATAATTGGGATGAAGCTCATTAATTATTAGTTTTATCTGACTGACAATAAAAAACGCCTAATAAAACCATTAGGCGTTTTTTTATGCATTTGACATTATTCACTATAAATTGAATATAACTACCCGATAAACCACTAAACTAACAATGAAAACAGAATGATTTCATGACATATTTATGCGACTTACCTCTCATAAATATGTAATTAAAATACGTTTTTAGGGCTGTGTTTTTAAGATACACTTGCTGAATCGTAGTAAGCTTTGAAAAAAAACTACAAAAAGCCTTTTTTTCGAGCGAAAAATAAAGTACATTAATAGGCGTAGGGTACAGAGGTAAGATGTTCTATCTTTCAGACCTTTTACTTCACGTAATCGGATTTAGCTGAATATTAGCTGCTCCAGTCAATTTTTTTGATTGGAGCATTTTTTTTGCCTAAAATTCAGTAGATTAGACTATCAAAGGCTTAGTGAGCTATTTCTAGCTCACACAGTGATGGGATTAAATTGGTGTGTTATACCAGCTATCTAACTTAATACGAAGTTTATCAACGCCTATTTTTTTCAGTGCTGAGAAATATTCAACTTCAATATCCCCCTCAAGTGGTGCAAGAGCTTGACGCACTTCCGTCAGCTGTTTTTTTCTCGCGCCAGAGGCAAGTTTGTCCGCCTTAGTCAGTAAAACGAGGACTGGTACACTCATTGCAACAGACCATTCTATCATTTGCATATCAAGATCTTTCAATGGGTGGCGAATATCCATTAGCACCACAAGCCCTTTAATACATTCCCGCTTTTGTAAGTATTCACCGAGCGCTTGTTGCCATTTGCGTTTCATTTCTTCGGGAACTTCGGCATAACCATAACCGGGAAGGTCAACAAGGCGAATGCCTTCCTCAACTTCAAATAGGTTGATTAGCTGAGTTCTTCCTGGGGTTTTACTGGTGCGTGCTAAACCTTTTTGTTGAGTTAATGCGTTTAAAGCGCTTGATTTACCCGCATTTGAGCGGCCAGCAAAAGCAACCTCGATACCGGTATCTTTTGGTAAATGCCGAATATCCGGTGCACTGATGACAAATTTTGCCATCTGGTAGTTATGATTCTTAATTACCATTTGTCGTTCTCCCTGAGTTAGCCTCAAAAGGCTGGGGGATTATAGCTTTGCTTACGCCATCCCGACAACTTGAAATATCCCTTGTATTGATTTTACTGACTTAATAGTGAAATGCTTTACCTTTAGCGTGATATAAATCGTAAAATCTAGCTAATTAATAAATAATCATTATCTGTGAAGTTTTTTGTCTAAATTAGTCTACAATTTAACATGCTTGGTAGGTTTGACCGTTTTTGGCGTAAATATAGGTAAATCTTCAGCAATCTTGCTAGCTTCGCTCTAAAATTGCTTGATTGTAGTTGTAATGAGTCACAATGAAAGGGATCTTACATGTTAAAACGAATTTTTGTGCCAATTTTGGCCATTTGCGCAATTAGCGCGTCCTCTTTTGCATTATCGGCGGGTGAGACTTATGTTAAATTAGTCACTTCAGCGGGTGATATTGAATTAGAACTGAATGGTAAGAAAGCCCCTGTTTCGACAGAAAACTTTGTTCAATATGTTAATGAAGGTTATTACAACGGAACCACTTTCCACCGTGTTATTCCTGGGTTTATGATCCAAGGCGGTGGCTTTAATAAAGATTTGCAGCAAAAACAAACTCGAGCGCCAATTAAAAATGAAGCAGATAACGGGCTACGTAACCTACGTGGCACCATCTCTATGGCTCGTACTGCAAATAAAGATAGCGCAACAAGCCAGTTCTTTATTAACGTTGCTGATAACGCGTTTTTAGACCATGGTCAACGTGACTTTGGTTATGCGGTTTTTGGTAAAGTGGTAAAAGGTATGGATGTAGCGGATAAAATCTCTAAAGTGAAAACAGAGAATGTTGGTCCGTATCAAAATGTTCCTGTTGAACCCGTTACTATCATTTCAGCAGAAGTGATTAAAAAGCCTTAATCTTATATACACAGTGGGTAGGTGAATTTACCTGCCCGCTTGAGTTGTAAATATCGGTTCTGTGACATGTTCTGATGCACCTTACTTGTGTTATCCACTAAAAGTTAATCCGATTTTTCTATTTTTTGAGGTGGCTTTTACTTCCTTGTATTTAAAGTAATTCTTAACTTCAATATCATTTTGTTATCGTAATGTAAATATAATTCCATGATTTTTATATGGAAAATTATTTCTGATAAAAGCATTCATTGACTTAAATAGGCTATTTTCTTGTCTTGGCTGTGCTATGATAGCCGGCCTTATTATTTTTTAGCGTTTTTAATCATCGTTCTGATTGCCAAGACCTAAAAAATATGCATAAGAAAATAATATATAATGATAAAAATCAGTCGGATAGCCTAATATGCTTCTACTTATTGATAATTACGATTCATTTACCTACAACTTATACCAATACTTCTGTGAGTTAGGTGCTGAGGTTGTTGTAAAACGTAATGATGAAATTACCATCGAAGAAATTGAACAGCTTTCGCCTACCCATCTTGTGATTTCGCCTGGGCCATGTACGCCTGATGAGGCTGGTATCTCCCTTGAGGCAATAAAATATTTTGCGGGTAAACTCCCTATTTTGGGTATTTGCTTGGGGCATCAGGCGATTGGGCAAGCTTTTGGCGCATCAGTCGTTAAGGCTCGTCAAGTTATGCACGGCAAAACATCAGCAATCCATCATAATCACCAAGGTGTGTTTAAAGGTTTAAACCGTCCTTTGACTGTGACTCGTTACCATTCTTTAGTTATTGCAGCAGAGACACTTCCTGTTTCTTTTGATGTGTCAGCATGGTCATTAAATAACGGTGATGTTGATGAAATCATGGGAATACGGCACAAAACTTTACCTATAGAAGGTGTTCAATTCCACCCAGAAAGTATTCTAAGTGAACAAGGCCATGAATTACTGAATAATTTTCTGAAGTATTAGTTTGCGAATATCATTGATAACAAATTAATTATGCATATTTCTCCGTTAACTATTGCTCTTTTGTGATTTTTTATTCATATTTGATGATTATATTTTCATTTTAGCAGAGAGTAAGGGTAGGTGAGGGGTATGTCAGAACAACAATCAGTCAATCGGCAGACTTTTGATCAAGTTATGTTGCCTATTTTTTCACCCGCTGAGTTTATCCCAGTTAAAGGTGAAGGTAGCCGTGTTTGGGATCAGCAAGGTAAAGAATATATTGATTTTGCAGGGGGGATTGCCGTTCTTGCCCTTGGCCATTGCCATCCTAGCTTAGTGTCGGCAGTGCGTGAACAAAGCGAAAAACTGTGGCATGTCAGTAATATTTTTACCAATGAGCAAGCACTTAAGTTAGCGCAAAAATTAACTAGCGCTACTTTTGCTGACCGTGCATTTTTTGTTAATTCAGGTTCTGAAGCGAATGAAGCCGCATTTAAGTTAGCGCGTCGTTATGCCATCACCAAATATAATCCTTATAAAACTAAGATTATTGCATTTAAGCAAGCTTTCCATGGCAGAACATTATTTACGGTCTCTGTTGGTGGGCAAGCGAAATATGCAGATGGTTTTGGGCCAAAACCTGCCGATATCATCCATGTCCCTTTCAACGATCTTGAAGCAGTAAAAGCGGTTATAGATGAAAATACCTGTGCGGTAGTGCTTGAGCCTGTACAAGGTGAAGGTGGGGTGACCGCGGCAACATCTGCATTTTTACAAGGTGTACGTAAGCTGTGTGATGAAAATAATGCACTGTTAATTTTTGACGAAGTACAAAGCGGTATGGGGCGTACAGGGAAATTATTTTCATATATGCATTATGATGTGACCCCCGATATTTTAACCACGGCAAAAGCACTGGGGGGCGGCTTTCCTATTAGTGCTATGATCACCACAGAAGAAATTGCTAAAACAATGGAAGTTGGGTCTCACGGTACAACCTATGGTGGTAATCCATTGGCTTGTGCGGTAGGGAACGCGGCCTTTGATATTATTAATACTGAGGAAGTACTAAATGGTGTCGAAAAACGTCGTGAATTATTTATCGCTCATTTAAATAAACTGAATGATAAATACCACGTTTTTTCTGAGATCAGAGGAATGGGCTTATTAATTGGTGCTGAGTTAGACGGCAAACTATTGAACCGTTCGAAAGATATCCTGCAAGCCAGTGCAGTAGAAGGTTTAATGATGCTTAATGCGGGTGCTAATGTATTGCGGTTTACGCCGTCACTGATTATTTCTGAAGAAGAAATTAATAGCGGTATGGTGAAATTAGAGACAGCGATTGGGAAGTTGTTGAAATAACTAAGAGATAAGTTGCAGAATGATTTCTGCAACTTATTGAAAATTTAATTTTTATAGCATTTACTGGGTTGGTAATTGTATTTTTATTGCCTTCAATCGTGCTTGTAATTGCTCTTTTGAACTACTAATTGGTATTCCAGCAGCTAGGCATTGAACTTTATGTGTATATAAATATTTTTTTACTCCTTTATTATTGGCTAAAGGATATTTATTTTTTAGTGTCTCTTCTTTTTGAGCTATTTTTTCCTCACTAACCTTAAGATCTGATGTAAGGTTATTGTCTTCATTATCGGAATGGTAGCCAGAAGATAACGAGGTGAGACTAATTGAGGCCATGGATAGCGCTTTGTTGGCAAGCTTTTCCTGTAGTGCTCTAATTTCATGATTTTTATTATTATTATCAATTCTTAAGTCTTGGACTAAACCTCTATAATCAAGGTTATCATTATCTAACTCTTCAATTGAATTATATAACAAGTCATTTTCTAATATTAAGTTTTTAATAATTCTATTGTTTTTTGTGTTTTCAGTTTCTAATTTTTTTTCAAATAGGTCATCAAAATCAAAGTCGTGAGACTCATTGTGGTAAATAGGTGTATTATCTTCATCGTAGGTAATGAAAGATTCACATATTATCGGTTTTTTCAGAGCTAAAATATTTTTTTCTAGAGCATTTTTATCCAATGTAATATTGTGAACTTTATTTTTTATATCTTTTAATTCATTACTCAATAAAATTTTTACTGAGTTTTGTATTTTAATTAATTTTTCAATTTTTTTATTTTTTCCTTCTATATTATTTTTCATTGGTATTTCTTTTTCTAATGACACTAAGTATTTACTTTCTTTTTTTAAGTATGCAATTCCTCTTATTTTTGATTCATATCTTATGGCTGATTTCAGATCATCAATTTCGTTTTTTAGCTCTTCGCTTTTATTGGTCAATTTTTTATTTTTGTCTAATAAATCTAGGTAATGTTTAAGATAGCCTATTGTTTCATTTTGTTTCTCTATGATTTCATCTGTAGCTGGAATTTCACTAAAAAAATCATTCTTACCTAGTAAATTATCAATGGAGTTTTCTGTTTTATTTTTTAAATCCTTAATGAATTGTGGGATATTAAATGAATTATCTATAAGGTTATTTTCAAGGGAAGAAATTGTTTTTTTGTTTGAGTTTAATTTATTAAGTAAATTTAAATCACTTCCCTTTGAACCAGCTTCTGGTAAGCTAATATAGAATTTTGATTCCGTATTTTTTTTGTTAAAATGAAAAAATGAGAATGGATTATTTATTTTCAAATTTTTAATTTTTTGTGTAATAGTGGGTGTTTCTTTCTTAGCCCCAGTTGATGAGTTTTTTCTGTATAGTGAGCTAGTTATGGTGGTATCTAGGGGGGTGGTTTTCATAGTCATATCCTATATTAATATTAAAAAAGTAATTTGCTAAATAAATATTCATGCTTAATATTGAAATAATTAATTTATTCAATGCATTGATTTTATTTTATGGCATTATGATTTTACTAATAATGTATTATTAATCATTTGAATTAATAATGATCTTATATAAAATAGAGATGTTTTATTTAATGGTTTGTTTTTTTAATTCTTTCAATAAGTTATCGTTAATATGAATTTGATTTTGTATTTCAAATATATTATCTTTAAGTGCCATCATTTCCATGGTTAGTCTTTTTTCTTTTTTAATGCTATTGCTTATTTTTATTAAGTCAGAGGTTTTAATTGAATTGACATTCCTATTAAAGTGATTTTTTTGTGTTTTATAGTCTAATGGCGCAGATTTGTTAGATAGTTTGTAATGTTGCATGATATATTGTGTTCTTAATACTGAAGTTTTTGTTTGTTGTATATTTCCCTTGAATTCAAAAGTGCTTTTAGGTAGAGGTTTTTTTTGTGGGTTATCTTGATTATTGTCAGAGACTTTATAGTGCACATATGTAATTTTTTTCTGAGAAAAATTCTTTGTTCTTTGTTTAATTGGTTCTAAAGGTAAAGCAATATTATTGATGTTTTTTTTGCTTGTTCTGGTTATTAAAGGGATTTTAGTGCCATTTTTATTTTCTAGTTGCTTAGGATGATGGTAGTTTTTTATGATTTCGTTTTTTATTTCTGAGCTGTTGATGTTAATTCCTGGGATTTTAACGTACCGATATAAAAAATTCGCATATCCATGCATTTCTTTATCAGTACTGTTAAAATCCTCAAAAACGGTCTGGTTTTCTGTTATTAGCGACTCTGCATCTTGTTCATTATAAAAAGTAGATGCATAAAATTTATATAAGCGGCCTTTCAATTGATTAACTTTATGCTTAAATTTGTCAGTACTCAATAATTTAGTATCATTTATACTTTCTGAATCACTTTCATAAGCAGAGTCAATGCTTTCTAGGCTACAAGCATGTGATGGTTTAGATTGTCGCTGAGTGGATAATGGCTCTTTTCTCGATGAGGCAGTCACAGCAAAGATTTTCTTTATAAAATCATCGGAATTGCTAATGTTTTTAAAAATTTCGGAATGGCCTGACAAATTGCTAAGTGTAATTTTCATAAATATAACCCTACTTAATATTATAATTATTATTATATAGAGAGCTAAATAGAGAAAATATAAAGAAACGATACTCATTAATATAAGCATATAAATATGTTGCTATAATTAAACTGAAATAGCCTTATATCGACGATATAAAGCTATTTTAAATTGCATGCCTCGCCAAGAGAGCGAGGCTGAAAGGTTAATTAACGTGTACCATAAACAACGATGGTTTTACCGTGTGCAGAGATCAAGTTTTGATCTTCCAGCATTTTTAAAATACGGCCAACAGTTTCACGGGAACAACCGACAATTTGGCCAATTTCCTGACGGGTAATTTTGATTTGCATACCGTCTGGGTGGGTCATTGCGTCAGGTTGTTTCGCTAGATTCAATAGGGTTTGAGCGATACGGCCTGTGACATCTAAGAAGGCAAGGTTGCCGACTTTTTCTGATGTTGTTTGTAAACGACTGGCCATTTGCGCTGAGAGACGCATTAAAATATCAGGGTTAACCTGAATCAATTGACGGAATTTTTTGTAAGAAATTTCAGCAACTTCGCAAGCGATTTTAGCTCTCACCCACGCAGTACGTTCTTGCCCTTCTTCAAATAACCCCAGTTCACCAATGAAATCCCCTTGATTCAGGTAAGAGAGGATCATTTCTTTGCCTTCTTCATCTTTAATTAAAACAGCCACTGAACCTTTAACGATATAGTAAAGGGTTTCTGCTTTCTCACCCTGATGGATCAGTGTGCTCTTGGATGGATACTTATGAATATGGCAGTGTGACAAAAACCATTCAAGAGTAGGGTCTGTTTGTGGCTTGCCGAGAACCATTAGCGTTATCCTCTGTATGTTATTGCAGCCATCCGGAAAAGCTTACCAGAAAGGCTGGCTTTAAAGTCACTAGCTTAGCATATTAATTTGCCTTATATACCCTAAATAATGTGAAGAGCTGAATAACTTCAGCGCATTCGATAGGCTAGGGTAAACAAATTGATATCAACACTATAATATAATCAATTAAACCGCTGAGTTTTGATCTTAGTCCTATCAACTAAGTATTGTTTGTAGCATATCCAATGAAGAAAGTCTCCCCTGTATCGCTTCAGCCTAATAAAGCTGATATAACATTCATTATATCTATGGAACAATGTAGCCTTTAAACCGATTTCATTTCAAGGGGAATAAAATGGAAGCAAGAGTAAAATGGGTAGAAGGACTTTCCTTTCTAGGTGAGTCAGCTTCAGGGCATCAAGTCATGATGGATGGTAATGCAGGTGATAAAGCACCTAGCCCAATGGAAATGGTGCTAATGGCGGCAGGTGGATGTAGTGCAATAGATGTCGTTTCAATTTTACAAAAAGGGCGAAATGATATTACTGATTGTGAAGTTAAATTAACATCGCAGCGCCGTGAAGAAGCTCCACGTTATTTTGTTAAAATACATTTGCATTTTATCGTAACAGGAAATGAATTAACGGAAAAAACGGTTGAAAGAGCTGTTCAGCTCTCGGCTGAAAAATATTGCTCAGTGGCACTGATGCTAGAAAAAACGGTTGAAGTCACTCATAGCTTTGAAATAAAAAATTAAAAATAAATTTATTTTTTATATTAAAATTTTAATAAAAAGATGCTTACCTTAATTAATGGTAAGCGTCTTACTTATTATTTGAGAAATAATTTAACTGTTTTTCTGATTAATTAACTTTTCAACTAATGGCATCATGATCAATTCCATTGCTAGACCGAGTTTTCCTCCGGGTACGACAATGGTATTCATAGCCGAAATAAAAGAACCGCAGATCATTGAAAGCAAATAGGGGAAATCGATGTGTTCGAGCCCTCTAAAGCGGATCACAATAAAACTTTCATCTTGTGAAGGGATAGTTTTGGCTGAAAATGGGTTGGAGGTGTCTACAGTCGGAACTCGTTGGAAGTTGATATGAGTACGCGAAAACTGAGGGGTAATGTAGTTGATATAGTCCCCCATTGAACGCACAACAGAGTCCATAACCGCTTCACGGGAATGGCCCCTTTCGGTCGTATCACGAACCAACTTTTGAATCCATTCAAGATTGACAATCGGGACAACGCCAACAAGTAAATCAACATGTTGCGCTACATTATGCTCAGGTGTAACAACCCCACCATGCAGACCCTCGTAGAATAACACATCAGTTTTTTCAGGGAGTGGTTCCCAAGGTGTAAAAGTACCCGGTTGTAGACCGTACGGAACCGCTTCATCATAGGTATGTAGGTATTTTCGTGATTGTCCACAACCTGTTTTTGCATAATCAATTAAAGTTTGTTCTAGCAAAGCAAAGTCATTCGCTTCAGGACCAAAATAACTGATATGCCGACCTTGTTCTCTCGCCTTGCGGATAGCCATGTCCATTTCAGGCCGCGTGTAACGATGAAAGCTATCCCCTTCTAATGTAGCTGGTTGGATATTGAGTTGGTGGAAAACTTTACGGAATGCTTGGCTAGTTGAGGTCGTGCCTGCACCACTGGAACCGGTGATAGCAATAATCGGATGTTTTTTGGACATAGCGAACTCCCTGTGTTGCGCTTATGTCCACTATGGCAAAATAGCGAACAAAGCGGGTTAGCGGGTTTTAGGCATGAAATTAACCGACTCATGCAATTCAGACCAGACTAGCACAATTTCGCCAGAAACTAACTGCCGTTTCACATCATTAACTTTGTCTTGTAAGCTTTTCTCATGTGCCCCATAGTCAGTTCCTTCTCGTAAAACATAGCTTTCGATGAGGCTTTCCAGTGCTTCTGGAGATAACTCACGCCAAGGGATAATCATGGGTTTTCCTTATTTAAATAAGGGGTTAACCATTGTGGAATTCGAGTTTCTAGCCACATTTGCGGTTTTCTAAAGGTCCCGCTGACAAAACCAACGTGCCCGCCATGTTCTGTCATTTGATATTCCACATTATGGGGAAGAAAAGATAAATCAGGAACAACCTCAGGAGCCATAAATGGATCATCTTTGGCGTGAATAATTAATGTTGGTTTAGTAATGTGAGCCAATTTAGGTAATGCACTGCATTTCTGATAGTAATCTGAGGCATCATCAAAACCGTGGATACGTGCAGTGATAACATCATCAAAATCACGAATGCGTTTAACTTGCTTAAGCTGCAATAAATTCAGTGGTAATGACCCAGGATAGCGTACGAGTTTACGAGTTGCGTTACGTTTTAAGCCATTTAATAAATAGCGCTGATAAAACTGGGAAATGCCTTTTTCCATTCGTAGGGAGCAAGCCTCTAACATTAATGGGGCAGATACAACCACTCCCGCATCTAAATCCGCATTTTGACCACTTTCAGCCAAGTAACAAGCCAACATATTCCCACCAAGGGAATACCCCACAGCAGCCGTTGGCGTATCACCAAAAGTTTGTTTTAACCAGCGTAAGAAGTAGCGAGCATCATCGGTTTCACCTGAATGATAAATACGCTGTTGGCGATTGGGTTCGCCGCTACACCCACGAAAGTGCATGACAACGCCCAGCCAGCCGTGTTTTTCCGCTGTTTCTAACATTCCATGAGCGTAAGGGCTCTTAAAATTACCTTCTAACCCATGAAAAATGACTAAGCGTGGTTTATGAGCCGCAAGCTCAGGTTTTTCACTCCATGCGAGATCAATAAAATCACCGTCAGGCAATTCAAGTCGCTGCCAAATAGGTTTAATTTTCGGGGTTCTACGAAAAATCCTAGGCAGTAGAGTTTGGAGGTGTGGATTTTTAGCCCAACTGATTGGACGAAAGTTTTCAGACATAACCTTATTTTTATTTAATAGGAGCTCTTGTGAGTCACATAACATACTGTTATTTTTTTGTGATGCAAGTAAACAAATTTGGGTTTGAGGATTAAATTATAAATGACACTGGGGCTGATCTTTTCTCTTTTTACATTTCTATTCATTGCAGCAGTCACACCCGGCCCTAATAATATGTTGCTAACATCAAGTGCGGCAAACTACGGTTTTCGTCATGCGATTACATTATGCTTAGGTATTATGCTAGGTATGCAATCGATACTTTACCTCTCAGCATTTGGTATTGCTGCACTTTTATTGCTCTATCCTGCGATTCATATTGCCTTAAAAGTGGTGGGCAGTGTGTATCTTCTCTGGCTGGCATGGAAAACAGCAACAGCTAATTATGCACCAATTAAGACGGATAGCGAAGTGGGGAAAAGCGTAACATGGTATCAGGGGGGCTTATTACAATTTCTAAACCCTAAAGCTTGGATGATGGGGCTAGGGGCAGTTGGTGGCTTTAGCCTGCCTGGTGAGTTATTCAGCCAATCTATTTTAGTCATGAGCGTGGCATTTGTAATCGTCAACTTAGTGGCAGGTTTGATTTGGATGGGCTTTGGCTCATTGATTAGCTTATTTTTACGTAGTCGCCAAGCTTGGTTTATCTTTAATTTAGCGATGGGGCTGCTAACTGCGCTGTGTGTCCCATTGATTTGGTTGGAATAGCGTTTTTTATTGATTGAAAAAAGCAGCCCTAAGAGCTGCTTTTTGTTTAGGGCATGATTAACTTAAATCTACGCCTTTACTACCAAACAGGTAGGTAAATAGGAAGCCGCACACATAGGAAACCAATACTCCCCCCGCGTACACAGCCATCCCGGCAAGGACACCTTGACCGGATGTCATTAATGGAATGGCAATTAACCCAGATGGCCCAAACACAGTATTTAAACCGACAGGTAACCCCATCCACGCGACGGCCCCGATAAAGAAACCACCAGCTGCGCCACCTAAACAGGCGGTGACAAACGGTTTGACGCGCGGGAGTGTGACACCATAAATCAGCGGCTCACCGATCCCTAAGAAACCGGGGAACAGGGCGCCACCAATTTGCCCACGGGTGACTGAACCTTTTTTCGCTTTCACATACAAGGCGAGGGCTGCACCCACTTGACCAGCACCCGCCATTGCCAATATCGGAAATAGTGAGTTAAACCCTTGTGCATCAACGAGGGCAACGTAGACAGGAATAAACCCTTGATGAACACCAAACATCACGGCGATTAAGAACACCCCAGCCAAAATAGCTGTTCCAATAGGATTGCCATTTAAGTGCATGAATAACCAAGACATTCCATCAAACAGCCAAACACCAATCGGCATGATAAAGATAAAGGTTGCTGCGCCCACAATTAACAGAGTTATGGTTGAGGTTAAAATAATATCAAGGCTGGATGGGATAATTTTGCGAACTTGTTTTTCAACCCATGCCCCAAAAATACAGGCAATTAAAATTCCAATGATGTTGCCTCGAGGGTCAATGTGCCAGCCGAAGAAGTTTGACATCCCCGAATAAAAGCCTTTTGTTGCTTCTGGGTCGTAACCTAAAATAAATAAAGCGGCAATAATGGCACCATTAACGCCACTACCTCCAAAGGCTTTTTGGGCATTATAGCCAATTAATAGTCCCATAAAGGTAAATAAACCTTTGCCGAATATCGCGAGATAGGCAATGGCACTTTTTAACCAGCCCAACTGTTGGGAGTCCGGTGGAAATAAGTTTTCATTGGCGACTAACAACCCAAGCAATGAGGCTATCCCCATCAAAAGACCCGCTCCGATGAATCCTGGAATCAATGGGGTAAATATGGTGGCGAATTTTGAGAGAAAGCGGTGTACTGCGCTAGTTTGTTTCTTTTTTAACTGCTGTTTATTAGCAGAAGCAATTTGGTTAAGGTCTTGGGTCTGATGAGAAGACTCGTCGATATCATCTTCAGCATCTTCTAGCATTTGGTTCATTAAGTCCGCGGCAGTTTGGGCTTTACCGGGGCCCAGAACAATTTGCAGTTGTTCATCACTTTCGATAACGCCAAGCACACCTGCGATTTGTTTTAGTGCGGCTTTATCGACTAATTGATCATTATTGAGTGTGAGTCGTAAACGGGTCATACAGTTACCCGCTAATTTAATATTGCGACGACCCCCAACCTGTTGCAGGATCTGCTGCATCATTTCTATTGTTATTTTAGCCATACCATTTATCTCATTAAAATCCGCGAATTAGGCGGAAGGTGCCATATTGAGTGCTGTACGAATAAAACCATGATTGTCCGAGAGTAGTTGACGTGCATCATCGGCATTCAGGCCGGTTAACACCATCAAAATGGCCGTTTTACAGTGCCTATCACATTGTTGAAGCGCGGTTTCTGCGGTTGCTCGGTCGCAGTCTGTTGCCTCCATGACAATCTTCGTTTGCCTTTCAATTAATTTGGCATTGGTGGCTTCTACATCGACCATCAAATTACCAAATACTTTTCCAATTCGGATCATCGCGCCAGTAGTGATCATATTCAGCACTAATTTCTGAGCGGTTCCCGCTTTCATGCGTGAAGAGCCTGTGACCACTTCTGCGCCCACAACAGGGGTGATAGCGATATCTGCTGCATTAGCGATAGGGCTATTTGGGTTACAGCTGATGGCAGCTGTGGTTGCACCAATCTTGTTTGCATAGGCTAACGCACCTAACACATATGGGGTACGCCCACTCGCAGCAATGCCAACGAGTATATCTTTTTCATTAAATTGAATATTTTTCAGGTCTTGCTCACCTAATTCGGGTTTATCTTCTGCATTTTCAACGGCACGGAAAATCGCTTGGTGGCCGCCTGCAATAAGCCCAACGACTTGCTCATGGGGGGTACCGTACGTTGGTGGGCACTCGCTGGCATCAAGTATTCCTAAACGCCCTGATGTTCCTGCTCCCGAGTAAATTAACCGCCCGCCGTTTAGAAATGCGTCTGCGACCTTATCAACCAATTGTGCAATTTCAGGAAGAACTTTCTCGACTGCCAAAGGGACTTGTTTGTCTTCGTTGTTAATCACTTGCAGCATTTGCAAGGTCGGTAGTTGGTCAATATGCGTACTCGCCGCATTGCGGCTTTCCGTTACCATTTTGCTTAAATCGATAGCCATAAAAAATTGCTCCTAAATCCATAATTGGATTAATATTAAGGAATTATTTATTCCAATGGTGTGATTGGAATCACGGTGTTATCTATTCTAACTTGCGAATATAAAAGAATATTTTGTTATTTTTTTAATGGCTTTAAATTGTATGCGATTGAATTATAGTTATTATTTTTGATTCATCAGAGAATTAAAAGAGGAATAATTTATTATTGTTTTATTTTTATGAACCCTGATATAGCGATTATCAGCTGAGGTTGTCATGACATTATTGGATATCATTACTTATTCATTACCGCGATTAGCCGAAAATCAACGTAAAATTGCACAATTTATTATTGAAAATCCGGAAAACGTACTGAACTTATCTTCTCAACAATTGGCAGAAATCTTAGATGTGAGCCAATCAGCTATTGTTAAGTTTAGTCAAAAAGTTGGGGTAAAAGGCTACCCAGCGCTAAAATTGGCATTAAGTGAGATTATTGGGCGTCAACAGCTTAATGAAAGTGCCCCTCACGTGGCTTTGCATAACCGTATTGCACCGAATGATAACTTGATGGTGGTAGCTCAAAAATTAGCGATGGAAAAGAACCATTCCATCACGGAAACAACAAAATTAATTGATTTCAAGCAATTTGAAAAAATTGTCGAACGAATAGACCAATCTCAGCGAGTACAAATTGTTGGCATTGGTGGGTCAGGGCTGACGGCAAAGGACTTGAGCTACAAGTTACAAAAAATAGGTATTACGACACTCGTCGAATCCGACCATCATGTGCAAATTGCCGCCGCTTTAACACTTAATGCCAATGACATACAGATAGTTATCTCTTTTACAGGTAAACGCAAAGACATGCTAACAGCGGCTAATATTGCACGTAAACAAGGAGCCTGTGTGGTTGCCATTACCCGGGACCGACATTCACCTCTTGCACAAATTTCTGATTACATTCTTGAAAGTGTCGCAGAAGAAGATGAATGGCGTAGTTCTTCTATTTCATCGAGAACCGCTCAGAATACGCTGACCGATTTAATCTTTATGGCGCTATTACAAAGGCGAGAAGCCAAAGCAAAATCGCTAGTAATGAATGCAAGAGTTGTTATTAATAAATTAGATGAATAGCGTTGAAAAGGAAGAACGGGCTCATCGATAACTTTGCAAAAAATCCTTATTTACGTTAAGACTAACGATATAAGTATTTTAATTTTAACTAGTTTAAGAGGAATTATTGATGAGAGCACTCATTGTTTATACTGAGTTAACCGACGAAGATTCCGTTATCAGCCATGCCGTAGCAAGGCTTGCTAGTGAGCTTAATGATGAACACGTAGAGACCGTGATTATCCGCGATTTTGAAGATGGAATGGCATACATTCGCTCGAATACCAGCATTGATTGTTTGTTATATGGGCGTGATATGTCCGACAAACAAGAACAAACACAAGCACATCAATTAATTACTCAACTTCATCGCCGCCAAGAAGATGTCCCCGTTTTTTTATTGAGTGATCGCGAAGAAGCTTTAACGGCATTTGACCGAAAAATGATGGAACAAGTCGATGAGTTTGCATGGATTTTAGAAGATTCAGCTGATTTTATCGCAGGGCGCGTCCTCGCCGCTATTATTCGTTATCGTGCGCAATTATTGCCGCCACTGATGAAAAGCTTAATTAAATATAGCGATGTACATGAATACTCGTGGGCAGCACCGGGTCACCAAGGTGGCGTTGGTTTTACCAAAACCCCTGCGGGCCGCATTTATCATGATTTTTTTGGTGAAAATTTATTTCGTACTGATATTGGTATTGAACGCGTCGCAGTAGGCTCATTACTGGATCATACCGGTGCTTTTGGTGAGTGCGAAAAAAATGCAGCGCGTATTTTCGGGGCTGACCAGTCTTATTCCGTGGTTGTGGGAACCTCGGGCTCCAATCGAACCATTATGCAAGCCTGTATGACTGATGAAGATGTGGTGGTAATCGATCGAAATTGCCATAAATCTATCGAACAAGGGCTGATCCTTACCGGAGCTAAGCCCGTATACATGACCCCGAGTCGTAACCGCTACGGAATTATTGGGCCAATTTACCCGACAGAGATGACGCCGGAAGCGATCACTGAAAAAATCGCTCAAAATCCACTAACATCGGATAAAATCGGCAAACGCCCAGCTTATAGCGTGGTAACCAATTGCACCTATGACGGTGTTTGCTACCATGCACGTAAGGTGCAAGATTTACTCGATAAATCCTTAGATAGAATCCATTTCGATGAGGCATGGTACGGTTATGCACGTTTTAACCCAATTTATCATGGCCATTTTGCCATGCGGGATGAACCACGAAATGGCGATGAACCGACCATCTTTGCTACACACTCCACTCATAAATTACTTAACGCGCTTTCCCAAGCCTCATTTATTCATATCCGAAATGGCCGTAATGCTATTGATTTCAATCGCTTTAATCAGGCTTATCATATGCATGCCACCACCTCACCGCTGTATGCGATTTGTGCCTCGAATGATATCGCAGCAGATATGATGGATGGTAATAGTGGGCGTTCTTTGACAGATGAAGTTATTCGTGAAGCTATCGATTTTCGCCAATCATTAGGTTACTTGTATAAAGAGTTTCTTAACGATGATGAATGGTTCTTTAAACCATGGAATCAGGAAATGGTGAAAGACCCTGCAACAGGTAAAGGTTATGCCTTCGAAGAAGCCCCTGTTGAATTGTTGATGAAAGAGCAAAGCTGCTGGGTAATGAATCCTGAAGATAAATGGCACGGTTTTAAGGATATCCCTGAAAACTGGGCGATGCTTGACCCAATTAAAGTCAGTATTTTGTCACCGGGAATGGGGGAGGATGGCAAACTGCTGGGTACAGGTGTACCCGCGGCACTAGTGACCGCGTGGCTAAATCATTATGGTATTGTGCCGACCCGCACCACTGACTTCCAGATTATGTTCTTGTTTTCTATGGGGATCACCAAAGGGAAGTGGGGGACTTTGGTCAATGCGCTGCTGTCTTTTAAACGCCACTATGACAATAATACTGGGCTGAAGAAGGTATTACCGGAAGTGGTGGAAACCGCTCCTGAGATTTATGGTCATATGGGGTTACGTGACTTAGGTGATAAAATGTTCACTTATCTGCAAAAAAATAACCCCGGAGGGCAACTGAACCAAGCTTATGAGCAACTGCCTGAAGTAATGATGAGCCCAAGGGATGCGTACCAAGAGATTGTCGCTAACCGTGTTGAAGCGGTGCCCCTTGATAAACTGGCAGGGCGCATTGCTGCTAACTCAATAATTCCGTATCCACCGGGTATCCCAATGTTGTTATCAGGTGAAAGCTTCGGTGATAAAAATAGTCCACATATCGGTTACTTGCATAGCTTGCAAGCGTGGGACAGTGAGTTCCCCGGTTTTGAACACGAAACCGAAGGGACTGAAATTATCGATGGGCAGTATTATGTGATGTGTGTGAAAGGATAAGATTCAACTATGATAAAAACGAAAAGCTATCAAAGATAGCTTTTCGTGATTTTAAGGAATTGTGATGTTTTATAACTAATTTATTTCAAACTCACTGGTCATGGTTTCTAACTGTTCTTGCAGCTCCATCCATTCCATTTCAACGTCTTCAAGTGCTGATTTGTGCTCAGTCTGCTTTTTCAAACATTCTGCCAAATCGGCTTTTTTATCTTGTTCATAGATAGCTGCATCAGAAAGTTTTGCCTCTAGCTCACTTAGGGCGTTGGAATGTTTATCCATCTGCTTTTCCAATTCCGTGATTTTTTTACGGATTGGCTGAGTCAGTTGACGGAACTCTGCTTCGCGGCGCTTTTGGTCTTTTCTATCTTGGGCGGTGACTGTTGAAGTTGCCGCAGGCTTATCTTTTTCTTGTTGATCTCGGACTTGCTGTAGTTCCAGCTTGTTTTGCTCGGCAAGCCATTGTTGGTAATCTTCTAAATCACCATCAAATTGCTCGACCGCGCCGCCGTGAACTAAATACAGCTCATCGGTAGTTGAGCGCAATAAATGCCTATCATGGGAAACCACCACTAAAGCCCCTTCAAATGCCATTAAGGCTTCTGTCAACGCTTGGCGCATGTCTAAATCCAAGTGGTTGGTTGGTTCATCGAGTAACAACAGATTCGGGCGCTGCCAAACAATCAACGCTAAGACTAAGCGTGCTTTTTCACCGCCAGAGAAACGGCCACTAGGGTCTGTCACTTGGTCACCCTTAAAGCCAAAACCGCCTAAATAGTCGCGTAACTGCTGCTCAGTTTGCTCAGGAGCCAAACGAGCTAGATGCTGCAAGGGCGATTCTTCAGGATGCAGATACTCTAATTGATGCTGAGCAAAGTAACCTAACTTAATACCTTTAGCGAGGGAGATCTCCCCTTGTAATGGTGGTAAATCGCCAGCTAGCATTTTAATTAAGGTGGATTTACCAGCACCATTACGGCCTAATAAACCAATACGTGAACCGGGCACTAAATTCAATTTTATCGATTGCAAAATGACTTTTTCGCCATAACCCGCACTGACTTTTTCCATCTTTAATAATGGGTTAGGTAAGCTTTCAGGTTTGCGGAATGAAAAATGGAACGGGTTATCCACATGAGCGGGCGCCACCATTTCCATTTTTTCTAACATCTTAATACGGCTTTGCGCTTGCTTGGCCTTTGTCGCTTGCACTCTAAAACGGTCAATATAGCTTTGTAAATGAGCGGCTTTTGCTTGTTGGCTTTCATACAACGCTTGTTGTTGTGCTAATTTAGTTGCACGTTGGCGCTCAAAAGAAGAATAGTTGCCCGTGTATTCGAACAGGCTTTCTTGTTCTATATGCAGGACTTTATCAATAATTGGATCAAGGAAATCCCTATCATGGGAAATTAAAATTAATGTACCTTGGTATCCTTTAAGCCACTTTTCTAACCAAATAACCGCATCTAAATCAAGGTGGTTAGTTGGTTCATCGAGTAGTAATAGGTCAGAACGGCAAAGTAGAGCCTGAGCGAGGTTCAAACGCATACGCCACCCACCAGAAAAAGATTTCACTGGTGAGTCTAATTGCGCTTGGCTAAAGCCTAAGCCGTGTAGCAAGCTGGATGCGCGAGAACGGATTGTCCATGCATCAATTGCATCGAGTTGCCCATGGATAACCGCAATGGCATGGCCATCATTTTTTTCATTGGCTTGTTGTAGCTTTTGTTCTAGAGCACGGAACTCACGGTCACCGTCAATCACATACTCAAGGGCAGGGACATCAAGGGCAGGGGTTTCTTGGTTGACCCACGCCATGGACCAATTACTTGGGAAGGTTGCAGAACCTGCTTCAGCTTGTAATTCGCCTTTTAATAGTGCTAGAAGGGTCGATTTACCGCAGCCGTTTTTACCCACTAAACCAACTTTTTGGCCAGGGTTAATCGTCGCAGTGGCGTTATCCAGTAGGACACGAACACCTCGGCGAATTTGGAGTGAAGAGAAAACAATCATAGCAACCGTCTATTAAAAATATGTTAAATTATCAACGTATATACTCTAAATAATTCACGGTGCTGTTAGGCGACAAGCAAATGAGTCGCTAGGAGCCTATTTAAGTAGGTGACTAGTGCGAATGCGCGTAGTCAACAACACAGCAACGTGAAGTATGACGAGTATAGCAGGCTGCATGGTAACGGAAAATGTTCCGTCTGACACGCCTTTGAGGAGGGAAAGATGTCAAATACACCTAAAGTACTGGTGATCTACGCTCACCCAGACCCTGATGAGTCTATTGCTAACAAGGCATTGCTTAGTGTGGTGTGTGGTTTTGAACATGTGACAGTCCATGATTTATACGCAACCTATCCTGATTATTTTATTGATGTAACTGCGGAACAAGAATTACTGTGCCAGCACGATATCATTGTTTTTCAACACCCTCTCTATAATTATAGTTGCCCTGCGTTGTTGAAAGAATGGTTTGACCGTGTTTTAACGCGCCGTTTTGCAACGGAGATGGGCTATCAAAAACTGAAAGGGAAATACTGGCGTTCTGTGATCACGACAGGCGAACCCATTCATGCATATCAACATGACGGCTATAATCATTACCCACTTAACGAAATACTTCGACCATTTGAATTGACTGCATTGATGTGTGATATGCAATGGTTGGAACCTATCATTATTTATGCAGCACGTCGGCAGCCCACTGAGCGGTTTCAACAGCTGATTGATGACTACCGTCAATGGATACAACAACCGCTAAGCGCGGGAGGGCTCTCCTAATGTCAGAATTGGGGCTATTTGAATCTGTCATTATTTTTTTATGTGCCGGTGTGGTGATGGTACCTATTGCACAAAAAATCCGTTTAGGGGCGGTGCTTGGGTATTTACTCGCGGGGATTATGATTGGGCCATTTGTTTTGGGCTTTATTCATAACGTCGATGACATTTTACATTTCTCTGAAATGGGGGTGGTATTCCTAATGTTCTTAATTGGTTTAGAGTTAAAACCATCTAAACTGTGGGAACTTAGGCGCTCTATTTTTGGTGTAGGAACCGTGCAGGTGGTTGTTACTGCGGCAATAATGGCATCACTGTTATTTTTAGCGAAGTTTTCTTGGCAAGCTGCTGTGGTTGGTGGGCTGGGGATGGCAATGTCTTCAACCGCTATGGCTTTGCAACTCATGAATGAAAAAGGCATGTCCAACAAAGAAAGCGGGCAGCTTGGTTTTTCTGTGTTGTTATTCCAAGATATGGCGGTGATCCCCATTATGGCATTGATCCCCTTATTAGCTGGGGATTCAGCCACAAGTGATTGGCAAAAGATTGGCTTAAAAGTTATCGCATTTGCCGGTTTATGGGGGTGGGGCGTTACTTGTTACGCCCAATGTTTAAATTAGCGGCGAAATCAGGCGTACATGAAATTTTTACAGCTGCAGCACTATTGGTAGTGTTAGGGTCTGCATTAATAATGGAAAGCCTTGGGTTCTCTATGGCATTAGGGACGTTTATGGCAGGTGTGATGCTAGCAGAAACAGAATTTCGCCATGAACTCGAAATTAATATTGAGCCATTCAAAGGGCTATTGCTGGGGTTATTTTTTATCTCAGTTGGGATGTCACTAAATTTACAAATACTCTGGGCGTATTTACCACAAGTTTTGGTTGCTGTGGTCATTCTTGTCGCGGTAAAAGCCCTTGTCCTTTATGGCCTGAGCCATGCAGCAAGGCTTAGGAATGGTGCTAGAGCACAATTTTCTGGTGTTTTAAGTCAAGGCGGGGAATTTGCTTTTGTCATTTACGCAACCGCATCTGGTGCAAGTGTGATTGACGAGCGCCAAATGGACCTCTTATTGGTGGTCGTCACCCTTTCTATGATGACAACACCACTTGTGATGCAGTTGATAGATGCTTATCTGAACTACCGTTATAATCGGCAACCAACGTCAAGTGAAAAACCATTTGTCGAAGATAACGACCCTCATGTTATTTTGGTTGGTTTTGGTCGTATGGGGCAAGTGGTAGGCCGCCTATTAATGGCCAATAAAGTCAAAATTACCGTACTTGAACAGGATGTTACAGCGATAGGTACAATGCGGCGCTATGGCTATACTGTTTATTATGGGGATGCGCGTGAGCTACAATTATTGCGCTCAGCGGGAGCAGAAAAAGCGAAGGCAATTGTGATCACTAGTGATGTGCCCGAAGAAGTTATGGAAATTGTACATTTATGCCAAGAGAATTTCCCTAATTTACATATCATCGCACGCGCGAAAGGCCGTGTAGAGGCACACGAATTATTGCAAAGTGGTGTCACTGACTTTAGTCGAGAAACCTTCTCTAGCGCATTAGAATTGGGGAGTAAGGCATTAATTAGTACCGGTATGCATCCACATAAAGCATACCGAGCTAAACAACATTTCCGCCGTCTAGATATGCGTGTGCTTAGAGAGATTATTCCTGAAAATGAAGGGGATAGCGGCCAAGTTTCTCGTGTCAAAGAGGCAAGGCGCGAGTTAAATGAGCTGTTTGAAAAAGAAATGCTTAGAGAGCATCGCCAGCCACATGGCTGGAATAAAGATGAATAAAGGAAACCAACATGTCGTCAACACGTAAACGGTTTATTGCAGGTGCAATTTGCCCTAAATGTAAGTCACAAGACACGTTAATGATGTGGCGTGAAGATAAAATTGATGTAGTTGAATGTGTCAATTGTGGCGATCAGCAGCGTCAAGCTGGGGATGAAACAACTGGGCATATTAGGGAAAAAGAGCAAGTTATAGGGATTTTTACACCTGAATGAGAGAATTTTGTCAATTCTCAATACATCACTATAGTTTTTCGGTACAATTGGCAGAAAAATTTTCCCCATATGGGTAGTAGGAGATGTCATGAAAGTAGCAAAAGACTTGGTGGTCAGCTTGGCTTATCAAGTAAGAACAGAAGACGGTGTTTTAGTTGATGAGTCCCCAGCAAGCGCGCCAATGGACTATTTGCATGGCCGTGGGTCTTTAATTTCAGGTCTAGAAAAAGCATTAGAAGGCCGTGCTGTCGGTGAAAACTTTGATGTTGAAGTTGCTTCAGACGATGCATATGGTCAATACGATGACAACTTAGTTCAACGCGTTCCTAAAGATGTATTCATGGGCGTTGATGAGCTAGAAGTGGGTATGCGTTTCTTAGCTGACACTGACATGGGCCCAGTTCCTGTTGAAATCACCGGTATTGAAGGTGATGAAGTTATCGTTGATGGTAACCACATGTTAGCAGGCCAAAACTTGAAATTTAATGTTGAAGTCATGGCTATTCGTGAAGCAACAGAAGAAGAAATTGCACATGGGCACGTTCATGGTGCAGGCGGTCACGACCATGACCACGACCACGAAGGTGGTTGCTGTGGCGGTGGCGGTCATAGCCACGGCTCAGAAGGCGGTTGTTGTGGCGGCGGCGAAGGCCATGGTCACAAACAAGGCGGCTGCGGTTGCCATTAATAACTAGCAATAGCTAAGTATTAGAAGGAAGCGAAAGCTTCCTTTTTTGTGGCCTCATTAATAATGAGGAGGGGGTGTTTCTTCTTCTGGCCTTGCTAAATGGCTATCTTGCGAAGATTTCAGCCTTTCCGTCACAATGCGTAAATGCTCTTGCATACGGTTAAGTTGCATTTGTTGGTCGGTGATAACCTGGTTGAGTTGTTCAATCGCCAATTCTTGAAAGGCGACTTTGCTTTCTAAAAGTTCTAAACGTTGTTCTAATGTATCAGATGAGCCCATCTTCGACTCTCCTTAGATGTATTTGTCATAATTAAACCATCATAATAACCGAACATTACAAATCCATAGATAAGTTTTAGTTAAAGATGTAGGCGATGAAACCTCTTTTTGTTAATGTAGTCTAAGAAATTCTTATTTTTTTCTATACTAATTGGTAATCAGTTTCTAAAGTTAAAAGTTGATTATCAATAAACATAAAAACGAATAGTTCGCTATTCGAACATACTCGAATAAAAGTTATCGGAGATTAGGATGAAATCACTGTTTAAGGCAAGCCTTTTAGCAACCACGCTAGCATTTACTTTCGCTGCTCCACAGGTGATGGCAGCGGAAGCCAAAGCACAAAGCAGCGCATTCAAAAACGCAGAAGAGCGTAATGCGTATGCATTAGGTGCTTCATTAGGCCGCTACATGCAGAATTCTTTAGAAGAACAAAAAACCATTGGTATTAACTTGGATAACGCTCAATTACTGGCGGGTGTTCAAGATGCTTTCAATGGCAAAAGCAAAATGACGGATGCAGAGGTTGAAGAAACACTGCGTCAATTTGAAGGGCAAGTCAAAGAAGCTGCCGACAAAAAAATGAAAGAAGAATCAGCAAGCAATGAGAAAAAAGGTGCTGAGTACCGCGAAAAATATGCGAAAGAAAAAGGCGTAGTAAAAACTAAGTCTGGCTTACTGTACAAAATTGAAAAAGAAGGTACAGGTGCAAAACCTAAAGCAGACGAAACCGTTGTTGTTCACTACAAAGGTTCTCTGATTGATGGTACTGAATTTGACAGCTCATACACACGTAATGAGCCACTGACTATTCCTTTAAACTCAGTCATTAAAGGCTGGACTGAAGGTCTAGTTAACCTGAAAAAAGGCGGTAAAATGCAGTTAGTGATCCCTGCTGATTTAGCGTATGGCGAAAACGGCGTTCCGGGTATCCCTGCAAACTCAACTTTAGTCTTTGATGTTGAATTATTAGATATCAAACCAGCGGCTAAATAAGCGCAAATAAAGTTTGTTTCAAGAGCCCAAGGCGTCAGGTCTTGGGTTTTTTTTGTATAAAGCATTTTAATTATCTCTATGGCGACTCATTAGCATCTATAAGATATCTTTGTTTCCTGCCATGAAAGCTCCTTATTTAAAAATAAAGAAAATACAGTAGATAATACGGTTAAAAATATAAATGTTTTAGGTGAGTTTCTAATGATATGGAAAGGCGTAAAATATGAAATGTCAATATCTGATAAATAAAAAACAAAAAGGTTAATCGCATCAACGATTAATACTAATGAAATAGCTAACATAAAAATACGTTTAATTATGGATTTGATATGTAATGAATAATTTAGAACAGAGGTAAGTAACAGTGAGCGCATTACCATAATTAGTAAAGTAAAGGCTATTGAATAGATAGTCAGTTCATCGATGTACACTGTTACAATGCCGGTGATTAACAGTAATAAGTCATATATTTCATTGAATGAAACTATTAGAAAGTAAATAGTTAGAACTATAGATTTGTATTTTGGCATAAGAAACCTTACGAATTAATAAAATTTTTTAGTGAAATTGCTTTTTAATTATAATGGTGAGTTTTTGATGTTATTTCAGCTAAGTAAAATTGTAAATAATTATACCTTTATTATTTAATTAATAATTATGAGTTGGTTTTACATATATTATTAATAATAAATCACTATCGCGAATAGTCCCATTTATATGAATAACGAAAAAACTAAATTTACTCTGTTATAGATCTTGCTAAGTCGAGGTACTCCCGGTTAATGAGTAAGTTGTCGATACGTCACACCATGGTGGTGACGAAAGAGACTAACCTTGATGAATTTTCTGTAAAAAAATTCTCAAATTGTTTAAAACTTGTGATAAAACAGACTGTCTTGCATTCATTCGCTTGACGGCAACGTCTTGGAGTTTTAACTTCACAAGACTCTATTTTATTTTTTATCATCATAATTGTTGATTACAAGTCGTATAATTAAGGTAAATTAGTCGAATAATGAATGCCTTATTAGTCAACGGGATGAATTTTTACATTTAGAAGGATGATGTTGAAAATGTCAGATTCTTTACAGTCACACGACCTCAGCGATATCAATATACTGGATAACCAGCCGTTTACTGAGACCGACCACGAAATCTTAAAATCATATGAAGCGGCGGTTGATGGCTTAGCAATGTTAATTGGTGGGCACTGCGAAATTGTTCTTCATTCTTTGGAAGACCTAAACTGTTCAGCAGTGAGAATAGCGAATGGGCAACACACTGGTCGTAAAATTGGCTCGCCGATAACGGATCTCGCACTGCGCATGTTGCATGATATGGCAGATGAAGAATCCAACGCTTCCAAGGCTTATTTTACGAAAGCCAAAAGTGGCGATTTAATGAAATCAGTGACGATTGCTATCCGTAATCGTAAGCAGCGTGTTATTGGCTTGCTATGTATTAATATGAACTTGGATGTGCCATTCTCTGAAATTATTCAATCGTTTGTTCCAGAAACAAAACAAGAAGTCACTTCAGATGTTAACTTTGCATCTTCTGTTGACGATCTTGTTGCACAAACACTGGAATATACTATCGAAGAAGTCGGTAATGACCGTAATGTTTCGAATAATGCGAAAAACAAGCAGGTAGTACTTAACCTTTATGAAAAAGGGATTTTCGATATCAAAGACGCGATAAACCAAGTTGCTGATCGCCTGAATATTTCTAAACACACAGTTTATTTATATATTCGTCAATTCAAGAGCGGTGAATGAGTCACGTAAATTCATTAAGTTACTGTTTATTAGTTACTGGTCCGGCTTATGGAACGCAACAAGCCACAAGTGCGTTCCAATTTGCGAAAGCCCTTCTTGCAGAAGGGCACCAATTGAAAACCCTATTTTTTTATCGGGAAGGGGTGACCAATGCTAATTTGTTGACCTCGCCTGCAACGGATGAATTTAATTTAGTTGCAGCATGGCAGGAACTGGCAGAGCAATCAGGGTGTGAAATGCACATTTGTGTTTCTGCCGCATTACGACGGGGTATCGTTGACCAAGAACAAGCGCAAAATTTAACGCTGCCCGTCGCTAATCTTGCAAATGGCTTCATCATGAGCGGCTTAGGGAGCTTAGCTGAGGCTATGATGACCACAGACAGAACAGTCCAATTCTAAGAACAGCCCAACACTAAGGTATTGTGTGAAAAAAATTGCCTTTGTCTTTACAACTATGCCTCATGGAAATGCAAGTGGCCGAGAAGGGTTAGATGCCTTATTGGCGACTTCAGCGCTGACAGAAGACATTAATGTATTTTTTATTTCTGATGGTATTTTTCAGCTTCTTGCAAAACAACAACCTAGCAAAGTTCTGACCCGAGATTACATCGCTACGTTTAAAATTTTACCGCTGTATGATATTGAAAATATTTATCTTTGCCGCGCTTCTATGCAAGAAAGAGGGTTGGATGAACATCATGAATGGGTAGTCCCGCCTAAGATCCTTGGCGTTGAAGAGATTCGCAAGAAAATTGCGGAATGCGATGTGGTGCTTAGATTTTAATCTTTTGTGTGGTTTTTGATCTATGATAGGATCTTTTCTATGCTGTATACATTAGCAACATCTCCGTTTAGTTGTGATTTTTCGGCAGTGTTACGTTTAATTACTGATAAAGACGTAGTTTTACTGATGCAAGATGGCGTGGTTGTCGCGGTACAGCAGTCGCCTTACCTTGATGCATTGCAAAAAACAGGGGCTCAGTTGTATGCATTGGATGTAGACATCAACGCGCGGGGGTTACAAAATTCCCTCTCAAACGCAGTTTCTGTAATCACTTATCAAGGTTTTGTGAAGCTAACAGAAGTCCAAAAACAACATTTTGCCATATAAAGGCACTAAAAGTTGTATATTTCTTGACACCTGAGCCAGTCAGCAATAAAATTTCGCGTCCTCGTGTATCGTCATGTTGGCGAACGAGGTCGAAATCCGTGTTTACGAAGCAAAAAAACCAGGAGCTTTTTTAATAATGGCAACTATTAATCAGCTGGTACGCAAATCCCGTAGCTCGAAAGTTGTGAAAAGCAACGTTCCAGCGCTGGAAGCTTGCCCGCAAAAACGTGGTGTATGTACACGTGTATATACTACTACTCCTAAAAAACCAAACTCAGCATTACGTAAAGTATGCCGTGTTCGTTTAACTAATGGTTATGAAGTTTCTTCCTACATTGGTGGTGAAGGCCACAACTTGCAGGAACACTCCGTAATTCTTATCCGTGGTGGTCGTGTTAAAGACTTGCCAGGTGTGCGTTATCACACCGTTCGCGGAGCACTGGACTGTTCTGGTGTTAAAGACCGCAAACAAGCACGTTCTAAGTACGGCGCTAAAAAGCCTAAGGCTTAATGGATATCCGTTAAGTAAGGCCAAACATTTTTAATCTTAATGTCAAAATAAACTCGTAGAGTTTTGGACAAACCTGAATTAACAACGGAGTCATATCCATGCCACGTCGTCGCGTAATAGGTCAACGTAAAATTCTTCCAGATCCTAAGTTCGGATCAGAATTACTGGCCAAATTTGTAAATATCCTGATGGTAGACGGGAAAAAATCTACTGCTGAAGCAATCGTATATAACGCACTTGAGACCCTTGCTCAGCGTTCTGGTAAAACTGAACTTGATGCATTCGAATTAGCACTGGATAACGTGCGTCCGACTGTGGAAGTTAAATCCCGCCGTGTTGGTGGTTCAACTTACCAAGTTCCAGTTGAAGTTCGCCCGGTTCGTCGTAATGCCCTGGCAATGCGTTGGATCGTTGATGCTGCTCGTAAACGCGGTGATAAATCTATGGCTCTGCGCCTGGCAAACGAATTATCAGATGCTGCTGAGAACAAAGGTTCCGCTGTTAAGAAACGTGAAGACGTTCACCGTATGGCAGAAGCTAACAAGGCGTTCGCACACTACCGTTGGTAATTTTTTATCGACCTTAGTGCTGTATCTCAGGGTAGCCTTTGCTACCCTTTATATGAAGAAATGAACGCCCACGAGAGAGGAAAAAATGGCCCGTCAAACGCCCATAGCACGTTATCGTAATATCGGTATCAGTGCACACATCGACGCCGGTAAAACCACAACTTCTGAACGTATTCTGTTCTATACTGGTGTAAACCATAAAATTGGTGAGACTCACGAAGGTTCTGCAACAATGGACTGGATGGAGCAGGAGCAAGAGCGTGGTATTACTATCACATCTGCTGCGACTACTGCATTCTGGTCTGGTATGGCAAAACAGTATGAGCCACACCGTGTTAACATCATCGACACCCCAGGACACGTTGACTTCACCATCGAAGTAGAACGTTCTATGCGTGTTCTTGATGGCGCAGTAATGGTTTACTGTGCGGTTGGTGGTGTTCAGCCACAGTCTGAAACTGTATGGCGTCAGGCTAACAAATATAAAGTTCCACGTATTGCGTTCGTTAACAAAATGGACCGTATGGGTGCGAACTTCTTACGTGTTGTTGAGCAATTAAAAACACGTTTAGCAGCTAACGCAGTTCCACTGCAATTACCAGTCGGCGCAGAAGAGTCGTTCACTGGTGTTATTGACTTGCTGAAAATGAAAGCAATCAAGTGGAGCGATGAAGACCAAGGCGTTACCTTCGAATACGAAGATATCCCTGCGAACATGCAAGAAGCAGCTGAAGAGTGGCACAACAACCTAATCGAAACCGCAGCAGAAGCATCAGAAGAACTGATGGAGAAATATCTGGGCGGTGAAGAACTGACTGAAGCAGAAATTAAAGCTGCATTACGTCAACGTGTTCTTGCAAGTGAAATTATCCTGGTTACCTGTGGTTCTGCATTTAAGAACAAAGGTGTTCAGGCGATGCTGGATGCAGTTATCGATTACTTACCTGCGCCAACAGATGTACCTGCGATCAATGGTATTCTGGACGACGGTAAAGACACTCCAGCTGAGCGTCACGCAAGTGATGATGAGCCATTCTCATCATTAGCATTTAAAATTGCAACTGACCCATTCGTGGGTAACTTGACGTTCTTCCGTGTTTACTCTGGTGTTGTTAACTCAGGTGACACAGTACTGAACGCAGTTAAAGCGAAAAAAGAGCGTTTTGGCCGTATCGTACAGATGCACGCTAATAAACGTGAAGAGATTAAAGAAGTTCGCGCTGGTGACATCGCGGCAGCTATCGGTCTGAAAGACGTTACTACAGGTGATACTTTATGTGCGATTGATGCACCAATCATCCTAGAGCGTATGGAATTCCCAGAGCCAGTAATCTCTGTTGCAATCGAACCAAAAACTAAAGCTGACCAAGAAAAAATGGGTATCGCATTGGGCCGTTTGGCGCAAGAAGATCCATCTTTCCGCGTATCAAGTGATGAAGAGACGAATCAGACTATCATCGCTGGTATGGGTGAATTGCACTTGGACGTTCTGGTTGACCGTATGCGTCGCGAATTTAAAGTTGAAGCGAACGTTGGTAAACCTCAAGTAGCTTACCGCGAAGCAATCACTGCTAAAGTGACTGATATCGAAGGTAAACACGCTAAACAGTCTGGTGGTCGTGGTCAGTATGGTCATGTCGTTATCGATATGTTCCCACTGGACAAAAACGATAAAGACGGTGCTCCAATGGACTACGAATTTGTCAACGAAATCAAAGGTGGTGTAATTCCTACTGAATACATCCCTGCGGTTGACAAAGGTATTCAAGAGCAGCTGAAATCTGGCCCATTAGCGGGTTATCCTGTGGTTAACATGGGTGTTCGTCTACATTTCGGTTCTTACCATGATGTTGACTCCTCTGAATTGGCGTTTAAACTTGCGGCATCAATCGCGTTTAAAGATGGCTTCAAAAAAGCTAAACCAGTTCTGCTTGAGCCAATCATGAAAGTCGAAGTGGAAACACCAGAAGACTACATGGGTGATGTTATTGGTGACCTGAACCGTCGTCGTGGTATGATTGAAGGTATGGATGACCTACCTACTGGTAAAGTCGTTCGTGCACAAGTACCATTGTCGGAAATGTTCGGTTATGCTACTGACCTGCGTTCTCAGACACAAGGTCGTGCTTCATACTCTATGGAGTTCCTGAAGTACAATGAAGCACCAAACAACGTTGCACAAGCTGTTATCGAAGCTCGTAACGCTAAATAATCGGTTTTTTATCGATTAACTACTTTAATTTAAGTTCCTTCTTTATAGTGAAGAGGGAACTCCATAAGGAATAGAGTCGTGTCTAAAGAAAAATTTGAACGTTCAAAACCGCACGTTAACGTTGGTACTATCGGCCACGTTGACCATGGTAAAACTACTCTGACAGCAGCTATCACTACTGTTCTGGCTAAAACTTACGGCGGCGCAGCGCGTGCATTCGATCAAATCGATAACGCACCAGAAGAAAAAGCGCGTGGTATCACCATCTCTACTTCTCACGTAGAGTACGATACTCCAACTCGCCACTACGCACACGTAGACTGCCCAGGACACGCCGACTATGTTAAAAACATGATCACTGGTGCTGCTCAGATGGACGGTGCAATCCTGGTTGTTGCTGCGACAGATGGCCCAATGCCACAAACTCGTGAGCACATCCTGTTAGGTCGTCAGGTTGGTGTTCCATACATCATCGTTTTCCTGAACAAATGTGACATGGTAGACGACGAAGAGCTGTTAGAATTAGTTGAAATGGAAGTTCGTGAACTTCTGTCTCAATACGATTTCCCAGGCGACGATACTCCAGTTGTTCGTGGTTCAGCTCTGAAAGCGCTGGAAGGCAACCCAGAGTGGGAAGCGAAAATTGTTGAATTAGCAGAGCACTTGGATTCTTACATCCCAGAGCCAGAGCGTGCAATTGACAAGCCATTCCTGCTGCCAATCGAAGACGTATTCTCAATCTCAGGTCGTGGTACAGTAGTAACAGGCCGTGTTGAGCGTGGTATAATCAAAGTTGGTGAAGAAGTTGAAATCGTTGGTATCCAAGACACTGTAAAAACTACCTGTACTGGTGTTGAAATGTTCCGTAAACTGCTTGACGAAGGTCGTGCAGGTGAGAACGTTGGTGTTCTGTTACGTGGTACAAAACGTGAAGAAATTCAACGTGGTCAAGTATTGGCTAAACCAGGTTCAATCAAGCCACATACTCAGTTCGAATCAGAAGTTTATATTCTGAGCAAAGATGAAGGTGGTCGTCACACTCCATTCTTCAAAGGTTACCGTCCACAGTTCTACTTCCGTACAACTGACGTAACAGGTACTATCGAACTGCCAGAAGGCGTAGAAATGGTAATGCCAGGTGATAACATCAACATGATCGTTACCCTGATCCACCCAATCGCGATGGACGACGGTTTACGTTTCGCAATCCGTGAAGGTGGCCGTACTGTAGGTGCGGGTGTTGTTGCAAAAATCATTGCATAATACCGCTCTTTCTGAATAAGAAAGAACTACTTTAGTAAAAAAGGGCGTCTATTAGACGTCCTTTTTATACGTTGCAAAATTAAGAACCTATCTCATCAATCGTTTATATAATTATTGGTGAGATAGGCTCTGAAACAACGATTTGAAACAATAAATTGGTAACTGCGTTGTTTACTTTACGCAGTTATATGAGATTTATTAAGGTTTTGCTCAGAAGATATGGTATATTTTACCGCTGCCACAAAAAAGAAGGTTATTTTCCTATTGGTGTGGTTGAAAAATTTGCTGAGCATGCTGAAATTCCTGCGGAATGGATAGCACTTGTGAAATGGATAGTACTGGCCAACAAATAGTACTTGCGAAATAGAATGTGACTGCATTTAGTCGTATTTGCAGAACCAATAGCGCTAATTTAACTCCATTAAACAAGGCTAATCGCCTTTAACTCGCAGGTGATGTTATTGATATCCTTATCAGGTGCTACAGGTTGAGTTGGTAGTATTTGGGGGATATGTTGGCATATTCTATTGGTTTGGCTTGCTTGTTTTACCTTTGTAAACAAGCTGGCTTTGTACATACTTCATGGTAACAGGTTGAATTATGAGTGCGAATAGCGAAGCTCAAGGAAGTGGACGCAGTGCAGACATCTTCAAATGGGTAATTGTCTGTGCCCTATTAATAATTGCTATTGTCGGCAACTATTACTTCCGTCAATATAATCTCGCCCTGCGTGCTTTTGCGGTCGTGGCTGTTGTCGCTATTGCGGGTGCTGTCGCTTTATGGACTGCAAAAGGTAAAGCAACACTGGCGTTTGCGCGCGAAGCTCGCATTGAGATGAGAAAAGTCATTTGGCCTACTCGCCAGGAAACATTACAAACTACATTGATTGTTGCCGCAGTAACGGCGGTTATGTCATTAATACTGTGGGGATTAGATGGTATCCTGGTGCGTTTAGTTTCATTTATTACAAGCCTGAGGTTATTCTAAATGTCCGATTCACCTAAAAAGCGCTGGTATGTCATTCAGGCATTCTCTGGTTTTGAAGGTCGCGTAGCACAGTCTTTACGTGAACATATCAAATTACATGCTATGGAAGATTCTTTTGGCGAAGTTATGGTTCCAACAGAAGAGGTTGTTGAAATCCGTAGCGGTCAGCGCCGTAAGAGTGAACGTAAATTCTTCCCAGGCTATGTCTTAGTCCAAATGGTCATGAACGATGACTCTTGGCACTTAGTACGTAGTGTACCACGTGTAATGGGGTTCATTGGTGGAACGTCAGATCGACCTGCACCTATTAGCGATAAAGAAGTTGATGCGATCATGAACCGCTTACAACAAGTTGGTGATAAGCCACGTCCGAAAACACTGTTTGAACCTGGTGAAATGGTTCGCGTTAGTGAAGGTCCATTTGCTGACTTTAACGGTGTTGTTGAAGAAATCGATTATGAAAAGAGCCGCTTAAAAGTCTCTGTTTCTATCTTTGGTCGTGCAACTCCAGTCGAATTGGATTTTGGCCAAGTCGAAAAAGCCTAATCTAAACGACAAAACTGACTTGCAAAAGGCGTGAAATTTGACTACAATTTCGCGCCTTTTGTTTTTATGCTTTGCCAATTTAGCCTCTTAACTGGCTTAATATAGGGCGGGGCATGTTTAATGTAACGGGGAGCCTTACAAATCGTAAGGCGCTATCACCCATCTAGAGGAAATATCATGGCTAAGAAAGTTCAAGCCTACGTTAAGCTGCAAGTTGCAGCTGGTATGGCGAACCCAAGTCCACCAGTTGGTCCAGCTCTGGGTCAACAAGGTGTTAACATCATGGAATTCTGTAAAGCGTTCAACGCAAAAACAGACAGCCTAGAAAAAGGTTTACCAATTCCTGTTGTTATTACTGTTTATGCAGACCGTTCTTTCACTTTCGTTACCAAAACTCCACCTGCAGCAGTTCTGCTGAAAAAAGCAGCTGGCGTTAAGTCTGGTTCAGGCAAGCCTAACAAAGACAAAGTTGGTAAAGTGACCTCTGCTCAGATTCGCGAAATCGCTGAAACTAAAGCTGCGGACATGACTGGTGCTGATATTGACGCAATGATGCGTTCAATCGAAGGTACTGCTCGTTCCATGGGCCTGGTAGTGGAGGACTAAGACAATGGCTAAACTGACTAAGCGCATGCGCAATATCCGTGAGAAAGTTGATGCAACTAAACAGTACGACATCAACGAAGCCGTTGCACTGCTGAAAGAATTAGCAACTGCTAAATTCGTAGAAAGCGTTGACGTAGCTATCAACTTGGGCATCGATGCTCGTAAATCTGACCAAAACGTTCGCGGTGCTACTGTACTGCCACACGGTACTGGCCGTTCAGTTCGCGTTGCTGTATTTGCACAGGGCGCAAACGCTGAAGCTGCTAAAGCTGCAGGTGCTGAACTGGTTGGTATGGAAGATCTGGCTGATAAAATCAAAGCTGGTGAAATGGACTTCGACGTTGTTATCGCATCTCCAGATGCAATGCGCGTTGTTGGCCAATTAGGTCAAGTTTTAGGCCCACGTGGTCTGATGCCAAACCCGAAAGTTGGTACTGTAACACCAAACGTTGCTGAAGCAGTTAACAATGCTAAAGCAGGTCAGGTTCGTTACCGTAATGACAAAAACGGAATCATCCACACCACTATCGGTAAAGTTGATTTCGATGCTGACAAACTGAAAGAAAACTTAGAAGCTCTGTTGGTTGCTCTGAAAAAAGCAAAACCAGCTTCAGCTAAAGGTGTTTTCATCAAGAAAGTTAGCCTGTCTACGACGATGGGTGCAGGTGTTGCTGTTGACCAAGCTGGTTTATCAGCGACAGTTTAATTTCCATAGCTTTGGCTAATTGGTAATTAGGCTTTACCTTTGCGTCAATTTTGTATAGAATTTGACGCCTTGAGTTTGTTGGGTATAGAAATATGCTCAACAAACCACGAATTTCGGTATGGAGTCTGGCCTTTCCAGACCCCGTCCAAGACCGCAGGTGTAGTTTATTAGTTATTAATAGCTACTTAATTTGCCTGCGTAGACGGTGACAGAGATACCTAGAATTTTATTCTGGATTCTGCTCACCGTGTTTTAGCGCTCAAACACATGTTGTGTCTGAGTGATGTGAGTCCCGGGGGTTTCCCGGTTAATCCAGGAGCAAGAAGCTAATGGCACTAAATCTTCAAGACAAACAAGCGATTGTTGCTGAAGTCAGCGAAGTAGCCAAAGGCGCGCTTTCTGCAGTTGTTGCTGATTCACGCGGCGTAACTGTAGCAAAAATGACTGAACTGCGTAAAGCAGGTCGCGAAGCTGGCGTTTATATCCGTGTTGTTCGTAATACACTGATCCGCCGTGCTGTTGAAGGTACTTCTTATGATGTACTGAAAGACGCGTTTGTTGGTCCAACCTTAATTGCTTTCTCTAACGAACATCCGGGCGCTGCTGCTCGTCTGTTCAAAGAGTTCGCGAAAGCGAATCCAGCATTTGAGATTAAAGCTGCGGCCTTTGAAGGTGAGTTAATCCAAGCGAAAGATATCGATCGTCTGGCAACTCTCCCAACTTACGAAGAAGCAATCGCACGCCTGATGGCAACCATGAAAGAAGCCGCTGCCGGCAAACTGGTTCGTACTCTGGCTGCTCTGCGCGATCAGAAAGAAGCTGCATAAGCCCTTTCCTTCGTTGCTTTTTAACGTATAAACTATTTCTGAATTTTAGGAACACTTGTTATGTCTATCACTAAAGACCAAATCCTTGATGCAGTTGCAGAAATGTCTGTAATGGACGTTGTTGAACTGATTACTATGATGGAAGAAAAATTCGGCGTTTCTGCTGCTGCTGCTGTTGCTGCTGCACCAGGTGCTGCTGCTGAAGCTGCTGAAGAAAAAACTGAGTTTGATGTTGTTCTGACTGGTATTGGCGGCAACAAAGTTGCAGTCATCAAAGCAGTTCGTGGCGCAACTGGTCTTGGCCTGAAAGAAGCTAAAGACATGGTAGAATCAGCTCCAGCGACTATCAAAGAAGGCGCAAGCAAAGACGAAGCTGAAACTCTGAAGAAAGCTCTTGAAGAAGCAGGCGCTTCTGTTGAACTTAAATAAGTTTAACTTCAAGAACGCAGCCTAGTTTATTTAGGCTGACGGCTGGTGATTTTTTAATCACCAGCCTTTTTGCGCTGTAAAGCGTGATGGGTGTTAACAGCTTTTCACGCAGTTTTAATGTTAACAACAACCCTCCAATACTTCTTTCTATTGACGACTTAATATACTGTGTTCTTAGCTACGACCCGCTCGGGTAGCTCGGTAGCAAATGTAACGCAATGAAATGATTTAAGAGTAATAGCAATGAGTATTAAGGAAAGTATTCATTTTCCGTTTCTAATAAAAAACGCGTTGCGGTTCAGACTCTTACTAAAAGAGCTAACCACTTGGGTCACTGATCAACGAGCTGAGGAAACCTATGGTTTACTCCTATACCGAGAAAAAACGTATTCGTAAGGACTTTGGTAAACGTCCACAAGTTTTGGACATACCATATCTCCTTTCTATCCAACTTGACTCGTTCCAGAAGTTTATCGAGCAAGATCCAGATGGCCAGAATGGGCTAGAAGCAGCTTTCCGTTCTGTGTTTCCAATTCAGAGCTATAGCGGTAATGCTGAACTACAATATGTCAGCTATCGTTTAGGCGAGCCTGTTTTTGATGTTAAAGAATGTCAAATTCGCGGTGTAACTTACTCTGCACCTTTACGAGTGAAATTACGTCTCATCGTTTATGAGCGTGAAGCGCCAGAAGGTACAGTTAAAGACATCAAAGAACAAGAAGTCTACATGGGTGAAATTCCACTCATGACTGAAAACGGAACTTTCGTTATCAACGGTACTGAGCGTGTTATCGTTTCTCAGTTACACCGTAGCCCTGGTGTATTCTTTGACAGCGATAAAGGTAAAACACACTCTTCAGGTAAAGTGCTATATAACGCACGTATTATCCCTTACCGTGGTTCATGGCTTGATTTCGAATTTGACCCGAAAGATAACCTATTTGTACGTATTGACCGTCGCCGTAAATTACCAGCGACCATTATTCTACGTGCAATGGATTACAGTACTGAAGATATCTTAAATCTGTTCTTCGAAAAAACTGTCTTCCAAATCCGCGATAACAAACTGATGATGACGCTAGTTCCTGAGCGTTTACGTGGTGAAACAGCTTCTTTTGATATCGAAGCGAACGGTAAAGTCTATGTAGAAAAAGGCCGCCGTATCACAGCACGTCACATTCGTCAGTTAGAAAAAGAAGAAGTTAGTAACATCGAAGTACCTGTTGAATATATTGCAGGTAAAGTTGTTGCAAGAGACTACATTGATGAAAGTACTGGTGAGCTGATTTGTGCAGCGAACATGGAACTTTCTTTAGATATGTTAGCGCGTTTAAGCCAGTCAGGTCATAAAACAATCGAAACATTGTTTACGAATGACTTAGACCACGGTGCTTACATTTCTGAAACCGTTCGTGTCGACCCAACTAACGATCGTTTAAGTGCACTGGTAGAAATCTACCGTATGATGCGCCCTGGTGAGCCACCAACACGTGAAGCTGCTGAGAACTTGTTCGAAAACTTATTCTTCTCTGAAGACCGTTACGACTTGTCTGCAGTAGGCCGCATGAAGTTCAACCGTTCACTGAACCGCGAAGAAATCGAAGGTTCTGGTATCTTGAGTGAAGAAGACATCATTGATGTTATGCGTAAACTCATCGATATCCGTAACGGTAAAGGCGAAGTTGATGATATCGACCACTTAGGTAACCGTCGTATTCGTTCTGTTGGTGAGATGGCAGAAAACCAGTTCCGTGTAGGTCTGGTCCGTGTTGAGCGTGCAGTGAAAGAGCGTCTTTCTCTGGGCGACCTTGATGCATTAATGCCACAAGACATGATCAACGCGAAACCAATTTCAGCGGCAGTTAAAGAGTTCTTTGGTTCCAGCCAGCTGTCCCAATTTATGGACCAGAACAACCCGCTATCTGAAATTACGCACAAACGTCGTATCTCTGCGTTAGGTCCAGGTGGTCTGACTCGTGAGCGTGCGGGCTTCGAAGTACGTGACGTTCACCCAACTCACTACGGTCGTGTATGTCCAATCGAAACGCCTGAAGGCCCGAACATCGGTCTGATTAACTCATTATCTGTTTATGCACAGACCAATGAGTACGGTTTCTTGGAAACCCCATACCGTTTAGTTCGTGATGGCTTAGTTACTGACGAAATTCACTATCTGTCTGCAATCGAAGAAGGCAACTTTATCATTGCTCAGGCGAACACCGTTTTAGGTGATGATGGTAGCTTTGTTGAAGAACTGATCACTTGTCGTAACAAAGGTGAATCAAGCTTATTCAGCCGTGAACAAGTTGAATATATGGACGTTTCGACCCAACAGGTTGTTTCTGTAGGGGCGTCACTGATCCCATTCCTTGAACACGATGATGCTAACCGTGCATTGATGGGTGCGAACATGCAACGTCAAGCGGTTCCTACTTTACGTGCTGACAAACCGTTGGTAGGTACAGGTATGGAACGCGCAGTAGCGGTTGACTCAGGGGTTACTGCTGTTGCAAGACGTGGTGGTTCAGTTCAGTACGTTGATGCTTCTCGTATCGTGATTAAAGTTAACGAAGATGAGATGTATCCGGGTGAAGCTGGGATCGATATTTATAACCTGACCAAATATACACGTTCGAACCAAAATACCTGTATTAGCCAGATGCCTTGTGTATCTTTAGGTGAACCAGTTGAACGTGGTGACGTGTTAGCTGATGGTCCTTCAACAGACCTCGGTGAATTAGCGCTTGGTCAAAACATGCGTGTGGCATTCATGCCATGGAATGGTTATAACTTCGAAGACTCCATCTTAGTCTCTGAGCGTGTTGTTCAAGAAGACCGTTTCACAACTATTCACATTCAGGAACTTTCTTGTGTGTCTCGTGACACTAAATTAGGGCCTGAAGAAATCACTGCGGATATTCCAAACGTCGGTGAAGCTGCACTTTCTAAACTTGACGAATCCGGTATCGTTTATATCGGTGCAGAAGTGAAAGGCGGCGACATTCTGGTCGGTAAAGTGACACCTAAAGGTGAAACACAATTAACGCCAGAAGAGAAACTGTTACGTGCTATCTTCGGTGAAAAAGCATCAGACGTTAAAGACTCTTCTTTACGTGTTCCTAACGGTGTTTCTGGTACGGTTATTGACGTACAAGTATTTACTCGTGATGGCGTAGAGAAAGATAAACGTGCATTAGAGATCGAAGAAACTCAGTTACGTGATGCGAAGAAAGACTTAACAGAAGAACTGCGTATTTTTGAAGCAGGTCTGTTTGCTCGTATCCGTTCTGTACTGGTTAACGGTGGAATTGAAGCTGAAAAACTGGATAAACTGCCTCGTGATCGTTGGTTAGAGCTATCTTTAGCAGACGAAGAGAAGCAAAACCAGTTAGAACAGTTAGCTGAACAGTACGATGAACTGAAATCTGAGTTTGAGAAAAAACTCGATGCGAAACGTCGTAAAATTACTCAAGGTGATGACTTAGCACCGGGTGTACTGAAAATTGTTAAGGTTTATCTGGCTGTTAAACGTCAGATCCAACCGGGTGATAAAATGGCGGGTCGCCATGGTAACAAAGGTGTTATCTCAAAAATCAACCCAGTTGAAGACATGCCTTACGATGAAAACGGTAACCCAGTTGATATCGTTCTGAACCCGCTGGGCGTACCATCACGTATGAACATCGGTCAGATTTTGGAAACCCACTTAGGGATGGCTGCGAAAGGTATTGGTGAGAAAATCAATGCTATGCTTAAACAGCAAGAAGAAGTTGCCAAACTGCGTGAGTTTATCCAAAAAGCATACGATTTAGGTGATGACCCGCGCCAGAAAGTTGACTTGAACACTTTCTCTGACGAAGAAGTTATGCGTTTGGCTGAGAACCTGAAAAAAGGTATGCCAATTGCAACACCAGTATTTGATGGTGCGAAAGAGAAAGAAATCAAAGAACTACTGAAATTGGGTGGTCTACCAACTTCAGGTCAGATTACATTATTCGATGGTCGTACTGGCGAGCGTTTTGAACGTCAAGTTACTGTTGGTTATATGTACATGCTGAAACTGAACCACTTGGTTGACGATAAGATGCACGCCCGTTCAACAGGTTCTTATAGCTTGGTTACTCAGCAACCGCTGGGTGGTAAAGCGCAGTTCGGTGGTCAGCGTTTCGGGGAGATGGAAGTGTGGGCACTGGAAGCATACGGTGCAGCCTATACTCTTCAAGAAATGCTTACAGTTAAATCGGATGACGTTAACGGCCGTACGAAGATGTATAAAAACATCGTCGATGGCAGCCATCAGATGGAACCTGGTATGCCGGAATCTTTCAACGTATTGCTGAAAGAAATCCGCTCACTGGGTATCAACATCGAGCTGGAAGACGAGTAATTCGTTTTGTGCCGGAGGGCTCGCCTTCCGGCCTATGTAAGCACTGGGATTTGGGGAGAGTGGCTTTGAACACTCACCTGACAGGTCTAACTCCGACAGGAGCCATTTTGTGAAAGACTTAATAAAGTTTCTGAAAGCGCAAACCAAGACCGAAGAGTTTGATGCGATCAAAATTGCTCTGGCATCACCTGATATGATCCGTTCGTGGTCATTCGGTGAAGTGAAAAAGCCAGAAACCATTAACTACCGTACGTTCAAACCTGAGCGTGACGGTCTTTTCTGTGCACGTATTTTCGGGCCAGTAAAAGATTACGAATGTCTGTGCGGTAAGTACAAACGTTTAAAACACCGTGGTGTGATTTGTGAGAAGTGTGGCGTTGAAGTTACACAGACCAAAGTCCGTCGTGAGCGCATGGGTCATATTGAACTTGCTTCTCCGACTGCACATATCTGGTTCTTAAAATCACTGCCATCACGTATCGGTTTGTTGCTCGATATGCCACTGCGTGATATCGAACGCGTTCTGTACTTTGAATCATATGTCGTCGTTGAAGGTGGTATGACTAGCCTTGAGCGTGCACAGATTCTGACAGAAGAGCAATATTTAGATGCGCTAGAAGAGTTCGGTGACGAATTTGATGCGAAAATGGGTGCGGAAGCTATCCAAGGCCTGCTGAAAAACCTCGATCTTGAGAACGAGTGTGAAACGCTGCGTGAAGAGTTAAACGAAACTAACTCTGAAACTAAGCGTAAAAAGCTGACTAAGCGTATCAAACTACTGGAAGCATTTATTCAATCTGGCAACAAACCAGAGTGGATGATCCTAAATGTGCTGCCAGTATTACCACCTGATCTGCGTCCATTAGTTCCATTGGATGGTGGCCGTTTCGCAACGTCCGATCTCAACGATCTGTATCGTCGCGTAATCAACCGTAATAACCGTCTGAAACGTCTTCTGGATCTGGCTGCGCCAGACATCATCGTACGTAACGAAAAACGTATGTTGCAAGAAGCGGTTGATGCTCTGTTAGATAACGGTCGTCGTGGTCGTGCTATCACTGGTTCTAACAAACGTCCTCTGAAATCTTTGGCTGATATGATCAAAGGTAAACAAGGTCGTTTCCGTCAGAACTTACTTGGTAAGCGTGTTGACTACTCAGGTCGTTCTGTTATCACCGTAGGTCCATACCTACGTCTGCATCAGTGCGGTCTGCCTAAGAAAATGGCACTTGAGTTATTCAAACCATTTATCTATGGCAAATTAGAATTACGTGGTCTGGCAACAACCATTAAAGCTGCGAAGAAAATGGTTGAGCGCGAAGAAGCTGTTGTTTGGGATATCTTGGATGAAGTTATCCGCGAACATCCAGTTATGCTGAACCGTGCACCAACACTTCACCGTCTGGGTATCCAAGCTTTCGAACCTATCTTGATCGAAGGTAAAGCTATCCAATTGCACCCACTCGTTTGTGCGGCATATAACGCCGACTTCGATGGTGACCAAATGGCGGTACACGTTCCTCTAACTCTGGAAGCTCAGTTAGAAGCACGTGCGTTGATGATGTCAACAAACAACATTCTGTCACCTGCAAGTGGTGAGCCTATCATCGTTCCTTCTCAGGACGTTGTATTAGGTCTTTACTACATGACTCGTGACTGTGTAAACGCGAAAGGCGAAGGCATGGTGTTAGCCGGCCCTAAAGAAGCTGAGCGTGTTTACCGTTCAGGTCATGCATCACTGCATGCCCGTGTTAAAGTCCGTATCACTGAAGAAGTTAAAGATTCGGAAGGTAACATTACGATTAATACTGGTTTAGTTGATACCACGATTGGTCGTGCAATTTTATGGATGATCGTACCGAAAGGTCTGCCTTATGCATTGGTTAACCAAGCACTCGGTAAGAAAGCGATTTCCAAAATGCTGAACACCTGCTACCGCGTATTGGGTCTGAAGCCAACCGTTATTTTTGCTGACCAAATCATGTACACCGGTTTTGCCTATGCGGCACGTTCTGGTGCATCGGTTGGTATCGACGATATGGTTATTCCAGAGAAAAAAGCTGGGATCATCGCAGAAGCAGAAGCAGAAGTTGCTGAAATTCAAGAACAGTTCCAATCTGGTTTGGTAACAGCAGGCGAACGTTATAACAAAGTTATCGATATCTGGGCTGCTGCAAACGAACGCGTTGCAAAAGCAATGATGGAAAACTTGTCAACTGAAACGGTTATTAACCGTGATGGTGAAGAAGAACAACAAGTTTCTTTCAACAGTATCTTTATGATGGCCGACTCCGGTGCTCGTGGTTCTGCTGCTCAGATCCGTCAGCTAGCGGGTATGCGTGGTCTGATGGCTAAGCCAGATGGCTCAATCATCGAAACACCAATCACGGCAAACTTCCGTGAAGGTCTGAACGTTCTCCAGTACTTTATTTCGACGCACGGTGCGCGTAAAGGTCTTGCCGATACTGCATTGAAAACAGCGAACTCCGGTTACTTGACTCGTCGTTTAGTTGACGTTGCACAGGACTTGGTTGTTACTGAAGACGACTGTGGTACTCATGAAGGTATCCTGATGACTCCGGTTATCGAGGGTGGTGACGTGAAAGAACCACTGCGTGAGCGTGTACTGGGTCGTGTGACTGCAGAAGACATTCTGGTTCCAGGTACTGCGGATATTTTAGTTCCACGTAACACATTACTGCACGAAAAACTGTGTGACTTGTTAGAAGCTAACTCAGTCGACAGCGTTAAAGTTCGTTCAGTAGTAAGTTGTGAAACTGACTTCGGTGTGTGTGCTCACTGTTATGGTCGTGACCTTGCTCGTGGTCATATCATTAACAAAGGTGAAGCTATCGGTGTTATCGCGGCACAATCAATCGGTGAGCCGGGTACACAGTTGACGATGCGTACGTTCCACATCGGTGGTGCGGCATCTCGTGCGGCAGCTGAATCTAGCATTCAAGTTCGTAACACAGGTACGCTGAAATTAGTTAACGCGAAATATGTTACTAACTCAGAAGGTAAGTTGGTTATTACTTCACGTAATACAGAACTTCGCCTGATCGATGAGTTCGGTCGTACGAAAGAAAGCTATAAAGTCCCTTACGGTGCGCACTTGACGAAAGGCGATGGCGCTGCGGTAACAGGTGGCGAAACTGTTGCTAACTGGGATCCACATACGATGCCAGTCGTCAGTGAAGTTTCAGGCTTTATCAGCTTCTCTGACATGCTTGATGGTCAAACGATGACGCGTCAGACTGATGAATTAACTGGTCTGTCTTCAATCGTTGTACTGGATAGCGCTGAACGTACTAGTGGTGGTAAAGATTTACGTCCTGCTTTGCGTGTTATTGACGCAAAAGGTAACGATGTTCTTATTCCTAACACTGATATGCCAACTCAGTATTTCTTACCGGGTAAAGCGATTGTTCAGTTAGATGATGGTGTTGCTATCAGCGCGGGTGATACTTTAGCACGTATTCCACAAGAATCTGTGGGTACAAAAGATATCACGGGTGGTCTGCCACGCGTAGCTGACTTGTTTGAAGCTCGTCGTCCGAAAGAACCAGCTATCTTGGCTGAAATTAGCGGTATTATCTCGTTTGGTAAAGAAACCAAAGGTAAGCGTCGTTTGGTTATCACACCATTAGATGGTAGTGATCCATACGAAGAGATGATCCCTAAATGGCGTCAGCTCAACGTGTTTGAAGGTGAGATCGTCGAACGCGGTGATGTTGTTTCTGATGGTCCAGAATCTCCACATGATATTCTGCGTCTGCGTGGTGTTCATGCAGTGACACGTTATATCACTAACGAGGTTCAGGAAGTTTACCGCTTACAAGGCGTTAAGATAAACGATAAACACATTGAGGTTATCGTGCGTCAGATGCTGCGTAAAGTTACCATCGCGGATGCTGGAAGTTCAGAATTCCTCGAAGGTGAACAAGTTGAGTACTCACGTGTTAAAGTTTCTAACCGTAAACTGGAAGTTGAAGGTAAAATTCCAGCTAACTATGCTCGTGACCTGTTGGGTATTACTAAAGCATCTCTGGCAACAGAATCCTTTATCTCGGCAGCATCGTTCCAAGAAACAACACGCGTACTGACTGAAGCAGCGGTTGCTGGTAAACGTGACGAACTGCGTGGTCTGAAAGAAAACGTTATTGTTGGACGTCTGATCCCTGCAGGTACTGGTTTTGCGTATCACCAAGACCGTATCCGTCGCCGTCATCTGAATGATGTTGTGGAAGCTCCACAAGTGAGTGCAGATGAAGCAACAGCGAACTTAGCTGAACTGTTAAACGCTGGCTTTACTAGCGACAAAAATTAAGACCTATTAGTCTTAGTTTTCTAGAAAAAACCGATGCCTTATGTGCATCGGTTTTTTTATATATAAATTAAATATCAACCGATAGTATTTTTAATTATTCAATTGGTAGCTATATGACTTGCTGTATTATTATTTTGATTTTTATTTATAAATAATAGCGTTAATTAAATTTAATATTGAATGTTAAATTTAACTATAAGCTGATTTTATAAATTAAGTGATTATTGAGGAAAATAAATTAATAATGTTTATCTCCGATGTGTGACGATAAACTTATAATTTCACTTTTAATTTATTATTAATAAGTTTTAATTATAAAAATATTAATTAATAAACGATAGGATAATCATTTTGAATAAAAATATAGATAATAGTAAAGATAGTATTTTCCCTCCGAATATCCAGACATCCCAAGCATCTATTATGCATAATAAAAATACAGCACAAATAGTGACAGGTAACGGCCCTATTGCTTTAGATTTAGTCGTTATTATTGATACCAGCGGTTCAATGGCTGATGAAGCAGGGGATTTAAGTCAACAGATTGATGCGACGATTGAAGCGGCATCAGCAAAGTGTCCATCCCATCTTAGAGCGACATTTTTAGGCATAGAAGGGAATTGGGCAAACACAAAGTTTGATCAATCTGCCAGCGAATATTTAATCAAGATAGGTGCAAACGAAAGGGATCTACAAGCTAGATTGCCGTTTAAAGAATCTGACGGGCGAGATCACGCTGGAAATAAAGAGGATTTATGTCGCGCGGTTATTGATATTAGTAAACATTTTGATTGGCGCGATGATGCCCGTAGGGCTATCTTTGTATTGGGTGATGAAGGAATGGAAGGGGGCGGCGGAATTCTCACTCGTGCTGCTATCGCCAAAAATAATGAAGCTATATCTGTGGCTCAAGAAAGAGGAATTAAAGTATATACCTACCAAGGTACACCAGACGATAGCCCCACCAATCTAGATCGTTTTCCAACTCTTGCTGATAGAGATAACGTGACGAGAGAGTATGAACGACTCGCCAAAGAAACCGACGGACGTGCGTACATTTACACCACAGGAATTGCGAATTTCTCGTTGGTTTTACAGGAAATACTGTGCGATAGCTTAACCCCACCAGTAAAACCAGATAAAGGTTTATTAAATTGTGATGCGGTGTGTGACAACTTGCCATTAATCATTAATACGGTAAACACATTATCCAATATCATCAATAAAACAATCAACTCTTGTTGCCCAATAGACTCAGATACGAAACATGATGAGCCATGCCAGTGTCAGCATTAATGTTATGTTATTAAAAAATAAAAGCGGGAATATTTTCCCGCTTTGTCATTATTATTGATAAGTTTCGTGATTAATAAAAAATACCTATAATTGCACAGTGGGCAACAAACCCGACCATCAATGGTACAGCAGTACGTTTGACTACATCGAAAGGTTGTAGTTTAGCTCCACTGGAAACCGCAATGATAACCCCTGCAACAGGGGACATACCACGCCCCATATGAGAAGCCTGTTGCATCGGCAGGATCATAGCGATTGGGTTAACGCCCATACTGTGAGCAATTTGTGGGATTAACTCCACGAATGCTAAGAATGGTGCATTACCTGAACCCATAATAATTGCTGCAGCAAGAGTGACTAAGGCAAACACAATTGCCATTGCAAATGGCGGTAAGCCGACTGATTCTGCACCAAGGATAAGTTGGTCTATAGCACCACTGACTTTAATACCATGAGCAAAAACACCAGCCGCAACTAATAACCCGACGACATTACTAAACGCATGGCCCATTCCATTTAAAAAGGTTTGGAAGCCATTACAAACTATTTTGAAATTACGGACTCGTGCAGTTTCAATCACCATACAGATTGCCATAGCAATCAATACGATTGTGACGACATCCAAGTGAATACCATTAAAGAATAAGTTTGAAGTACCAACAGCCATCACGATAGGTAACATAGGAAGAAATGCATAGTATCCGGGTACGGATTTTTTGTTTTCTTCTTTTTCGTGAGACTGTACCGCTTTTCCAATCTCTGGTACAAAGCCTTGTTTACGGTCACAATGGCGCTGCCAAAATATATGTGTAATTCCTACAACAAGGACGGTTGCTAATGCGGCAGGGCCTTGGTAATAAAGTACATATTCAACGACAGACATATCAACAGCTTTTGCGCCACGGATAGCATCAATCGCCGTTGGTGTATAGGCAACACCAAGGGATGTCGCGATAACCCCAGCCGCAGATGCCGGTGATAACCCCAAGCCAATCATGATTGGGAACATGGTACCCATTAACAATACGGCCAAGCCTGTTGCTGATGGAATGGCTAATTGCAAGATACTCGCCAACAAGAAAGAGAAAAATAGTAGTACATAAGGTGAACGCATATTTTTCAGTGGCTTGGTTGCAACACGCACTACCGCTTCATTGGCACCGATATGGTCCATATAGTGCGCAAAGCCCATCAATGCCATGATCATTAAACCGAGATCAGCAGCGCGACTACTGAATAAATCACGCATGACCTCAAATGGGTCGAGCCAAGTTATCCCTGTGGTGGCGACATTTTTAGGGAGGATAGGCCCCCAGCCAAGGGCTAGGGTGAATATCATCAATACTAAACCAGCAATTAATAATACTGGTTCAGCTTTGTATCCCTTCAAAATAAACCGCGCAACCAAAACAACGATAATCAGAACCGTTAGGATTGGGATCATGCTTTAGCTCCTGGTTTGAAGCGCTCAGCAGTAATTTGTACGACTTGTTTTAATACGTCACTTGCAGCATACAGTGATTTTACTGGCAAATATTCATAGATGGAGTGGAAATTATGTGCACCAGTGAAAATATTTGGGCAAGGCAAGCCATTTTGTGACAATGCTGCGCCATCATACCCACCACGCATTGGGATCACTTTAGGTGTGATACCACAAGCTTGGTACGCCTCAACGGCGATATCGATCGGATAGCGGTTTTCACCTTGCAAGCTGTTATAAACGTTAGAATAACGGTCTGATAATTTACAAACAACGCTCTCTTTACCCCATAAACCTTCACAGCTTTCTGCTAATTTTTTTAAGAAAGCCATACGGGTGCGGTAACCTTCTTCTGTAAAATCACGCACATCCATTTTTAGGACAGTACGTGCGCTGTTACCTGACATTTGTTTTACCCAATAATAACCTTCACGGCCATCGGTATATTCAGGTGCTTCACCGCCTGGTAACATAGCAATAAACTTCTGCGCCATTAATAGTGAATTGATTAATTTACCTTTTGCAGACATTGGGTGTGCTGATTTACCGGTAAAGATAATTTCGGCATCGCCAGCGTTCCAATTTTCATACACTAATTCACCTATCCCGCAGCAGTCTAATGTATAAGCAAAATCCGCCCCAAATTCTTGCACATCAAAAGCTTTAGCGCCGCGGAGCCCCTGTTCTTCATCTGGAACAAAGCCAATTTTGATGGTGCCATGTTTGATTTCTGGGTTTTGTTTGAAATATTGCAGCATATCCATGATAGAGGCTATTGCCGCTTTATCATCAGCGCCTAATAGGCTGGTTCCATCGGTGACGATGATGTCATCACCAATGTAATTCACCAGTTCAGGGAACTCACTCTTACGTAGATAAATATTGAGTTCTTTATTCATGCATAGGTCTTCGCCAGTGTATGGCAAAATCTGTGCTTTAGTGTCATTGGTTTGTTCTGCACTGGTGTCTAAGTGGCCGAAGAAAGCGACTGTTGGGACATCATAATCAAGGTTGGAAGGTAAAGTGGCGGTAACAATAGCCGTATCTCGCAATTTAATATCTTCAACGCCAAGAGCCTCTAACTCTTGAACAAGTTGTTTCGCTAGAACGCGCTGTCCTTCTGAAGATGGCATGATCCCAGCTGCGCCCTTTTCCCTGTCAGTGGTGGTGTTAATTTTTGTATAAGAAATAAACCGATCAACAATATTCATTCTTTTAATTCTCCGATATTTTATCGAATGTGTTTTACATTAGTTTTTTCTGCGGTTGTAATTTGATTTCACAACATCATTCTTTTATCACGAAGAAAGAGGTTTTGAATATCAGACCTGTTCATTTTTTTTAAGAAATGCTAGTTACAATATAAATTTGATAATTAATAGTGGCTTTATTTGCGTAATGAATTAAAATGAGATACTTTATTTCACCCTCATGTTTTATTGTTAATGTATTGATATTAAAGCGTAATAACTATCCTTCTATTGTATGTTATATTTAACAAACTATTTCCTATTCACTTATCTTAAATATATTAATAAAGACATCCTTCTTAATGAATAAAAATATTTTAAATAATATAGTTAATTTTATATGTTAATTTTACAATATATAAATACAACTTTAAGTAGATGTTAATTCTGATTTACAACAATAATTAAGTACAAAAAGCTAATTCCTTACATCGTGAACGTCTTTTTATATTGAGATTATTTTTATAATAATCATGTATTTAAGTATTATTACTTATTTTCGTTTTCGAAAAAAAACGAAGATTATAGAAGGTGTAATCTAAAAAGGAGTATCTTGTTTTTATATGTGATTATAAAAATACGTGAAGGTGGTTTGATTTATACTATGGTAAATTTATCGATAACCTAATAATGAATAAATAAAATTGATTAATTAATATAAAGAGACCATAAAATTCAATATATAGATAAAAATGTATTTTAATGGTACTTGCGCTATTTTTTTGTCATGATGCAAATAGATAACATTGAAAATACTTAAGTAGATAGAACAAAAATTAAATATTACTACGCTGTAGTACGCTAAGTAAGATAAAGCAAGGAACCAATATGCAATATTCCCTCATTAAAAAAAATAATATTATTTCTGGTTTTCAATGGTTCTTTTTTATTTTTTGTAACACGGTCGTTATTCCCCCTACATTACAATCCGCTTTCCATTTATCGTCACAGACCACATTTGTGATCACGCAATATGCTTTTCTCTTAACGGCATTAGCCTGTTTACTTCAAACTTTTTTAGGTCATAAACGCGCTGTAATGGAAGGTCCTACAGGGTTATGGTGGGCAACTATTTTAACGGTGACATTATCAGAATCTATGCAAGGAACAGCGCTTGAGACGGTGGGGTGGAGCTTAGCTATTGGTATTTTTTTGTCTGGCTTACTGACTGTTTTAATTGGTCTAAGTGGGGTAGGTGGTTGGCTAGCTAAATTATTTAAACCTGGGGTACTTGTAGTATTTATGTTTTTACTTGGGGCCCAGTTAGTCACTATTTTCTTAAAAGGGATGCTAGGTTTACCTTTTGGTGTAGCAGGGGACGGTGTTACAGTTAACTACCCAGTTTTCTTTCTGGCATTAGCAGTACTTATTCTTGTTATTGGGGTGATTATTTATTTGCCTCCGAATATCAGTAAGTATGCACTATTAATGGGGACCATTATTGGTTGGGTTACATATAGCGGGCTATTTGGTAATACAGTGTCATCAGTTTCTTCTGCCCAATGGATGTTATTTCCATTAGGAAAATCTGATCAAATCAGTATCAGTATTGTACTCACAGCTATTTTGGCTGGGATATTAAATACGTCAAACACGTTTGGGGCTATGCGGGGGACGGATGTGTTTTATCCTCATTCATTACCGACTAAGTCCTTATATCGCCGAAGTTTTATTATGTCAGGTTTGGTCACTATGTTGTCGGCCCCGATAGGGGTAGTGCCTTATTCTCCTTTTGTTTCCTCCATTGGATTAATTACGCAAACCAAAGACAGTTCACGGCTCTCTTTTTGTATCGGTAGTCTGATCTTATTTTGTGTTGGTGGGGTTGCCATATTAACGCAGTTTTTTCGTTCATTACCGCTTGCTATCGGAAGTGCGGTCATGTTAGCGACTTATCTACCTTTACTTTTTTCGTCGTTTTCATTTCTCGCAGATATAAAACTGAACGCACGCAACATCTATCGTCTTGCCTTACCTATTTTTATTGGCATATTTTTAATGTCAGCGCCCGCAGCTGTACTGGATTCCTTACCCATTATGTTCAGCTCTCTGTTAGGAAATGGTTTATTAATGGGGATCATATTGGCATTGGTTTTAGAAAATACGATTAACTGGGATAAAATTGCTTAGGAATAAAAACAAAATTAATCAGTATTAATGGGATGCTTTCCATTAATACTGATGATACTTAGCGTCCTAAATAACCATCCCAATCTTTCCAAACAGGTTGTAACCCTGCTTTAACAAGTACGTCCGCGACTTGTGCTGCACTGCGATTATCATTTGGCGAAAATTGTTCCAATTCTTCTTTGGTATCCGCATATCCACCCGGCTGGGTTTTCGAGCCAGCACTTATGTTATTAATTGCGAGAGGCACAACATGGTCACGGAAGTAGGGGGATTCACGTGTAGAAAGTGATAGCTCTACATTGGGTGCAAGGATGCGAAAGGCGCAGATAAGCTGGACGAGTTCCGCTTCATTCATAATCGATGCTGGGACTACTCCCCCCGCACAAGGGCGTAAGCGTGGAAATGAGATAGAATAGCGGCTCTGCCAGTAATATTGTTGTAAATACAGTAGATGCTCAGCCACCATATAACAGTCAGTACGCCAACTATTTGATAAACCAATCAAAGCGCCCAAGCCAATTTTATCGATACCCGCTTCCCCTAAGCGCTCAGGTGTTGCTAAACGCCAGTGAAAATCCTGTTTTTTACCTTTTAGGTGATGTAATTGGTAGGTCGGTTCATGGTAGGTTTCTTGGTAGACCATTACCCCGTCAAGCCCCAATGATTTTAATTCCTTATATTCGTCAGTGTGCAATGGCTGTACTTCCATCATTAACGAGCTAAAGTATTGGCGAATAATTGGAAGTGTATGACGAAAATAATCCATTCCGACTTTATTTTGGTGCTCACCTGTGACTAATAATAAGCTATCAAAGCCAATTTTACGGATGGTTTCGCATTCATTAATTATCTCATTATCATTTAAGGTTTTACGCTTTATTTTATTACTCATTGAAAAACCACAATAAGTACAGTCATTTGCACATAAATTCGATAAATAAAGTGGGACGTAAAACCCAACTGCATGGCCGAAGCGTTGACGAGTCAGCATTTGTGCTCTTTGCGCCATCGTTTCAATGAAAGGCTGCGCAGCAGGCGATAGCAATGCCATAAAGTCGTCGAGTGTGAGCATATCATTGGCTAAAGCCCGTTCCACATCATGAGACGTTTTGCTGTTAATACGCAGTGTAATATCATCCCAATTCAGTGTTTCTAAGCGTTCTTTGAAACTCGGGATCATGATAATGCTCCCAAGAAACTGGTTAATGGGCTAGATGCTTGAGCCTGTTGTTGAGGCGCAGCTAACCCGCTTTGGTAAGCAAGTTCAGCGGCTTCGACGGCGAGCTTGAAGGCTTTTGCCATTAAGACCGGCTGTTTAGCGACAGCAATTGCCGTATTGACTAAGACCGCGTCGGCCCCCATTTCGATAGCTTCTGCCGCATGGCTGGGAGCACCAATCCCTGCATCTACTACAACAGGCACAGTAGCTTGTTCGATAATAATGCGTAACATTTCTTTCGTAGCTAAGCCTTTATTGGTGCCAATAGGTGCACCTAGCGGCATAACTGCAGCACAACCGACTTCTTCAAGGCGTCGGCAAAGTACGGGATCTGCACTGCAATAAGGTAGAACGACGAAGCCTTCTTTAACTAATTGTTCTGCGGCCAATAAGGTCTCAATTGGGTCTGGTAGCAAATAACGCATATCAGGGTGAATTTCGAGTTTAACCCAGTTAGTGCCTAATGCTTCACGGGCGAGTTGTGCGGCAAAAATGGCTTCCTGTGCGTTTTTTGCTCCAGAGGTATTGGGTAATAGTTTTACGCCAAGTTCTTGAAGTGGCTGTAAGATACCATCATTTTTTCCACGTAAATCAATACGTTTCATTGCCATAGTCACTAATTGGCTCCCTGAGGCTTGAATAGCATCTTGCATCAGGCTCGCGCTGGCAAATTTGCCTGTTCCAGTAAACAGACGTGATTGAAAAGTAAAATCTGCAATTTTTAACATCATTAGCCCCCAGCGATAGCTTGAAATAACAAGATATTGTCTTGGTCATTGATGACATGAGAATCCCACTGACTTTTAGGAATAATCACTTGGTTAATGGCAAGTGCGGTTCCTGCTGTTTGTCGTTGAAGAGCGGCAAACAATTGATTGACAGTAAGCGGTGCATCAAAATCCATGGGTTGGTCGTTAATTATGATATGCATATTTCCTCCCTACAGATTGGGCATTGCGAGGATGGAGAAAGTTGCAATGTGTTCCAGAGCTGCTGCTTGCCATCGAATAACCGCAACTTACCGCTCAAAGAGGAAGGAAGGCCGACAAGGAGTTTTATGGCTTCTAATGCTTGTAATGTGCCAATAACACCGACGACAGGGCCTAGGACACCGGCGGTGCGGCAGTTACGTTCCGGTTCGCTTTGTTCAGGGTAGAGGCATGCATAACAGCCTGAACGAAATGGCGGTTCGAGCACCATCAGTTGCCCACCAAACCCAACAGCACTACCACTAACGAGAGGAGTACTTGTCATAACACAGGCGGCATTGACTGCATGGCGGGTCGCCATATTGTCACAACAATCAAGGACAAGATCGACTTGCTCAGCTAATGGAATTAAGCTTTTAACATCAAGTTGTTGGGCTATGACATGTGTTTTTACCAGCGGATTGAGCTGGTTGAGTCTATTGGCTGCTAACTGAGCTTTTGATAGCGAAATATCGTCACTATCGTATAAAACCTGCCTTTGTAAATTAGATACATGTAAGTCATCATGGTCGGCTAGCCATAGTTCCCCTACACCAGCCCCAGTTAAATAGAGAGAGGCAGGTGAACCTAATCCCCCTAATCCAACAATCAGAACTTTGCTATTTTTGAGCTTTTGCTGACCTTCAGGGCTGATATCTTCGAGTAAGAGCTGGCGGCTGTAACGCATAAATTCTTGGTCACTCAACATGATAGATCCTTTCGAGTTATCATCATGGAGAAATTACGAGAAATCGCAATAACTCCATGATTATCAAGTATTAATATAAACGCTTGTTTTCAACTAAATCTAACAGTGTCTGTGTTGCGGCTAACCAATCGTCAGCCAGCGTAATTGCGCTCACGAGGGCAACACTACCGACGCCGGTCGCAAGCACTGCAGGAACTCTGTCGATAGAAATTCCCCCGATTGCGACGGTTGGGTAGTCAGGTGTTGCAGCAACCATTTGCCTTAATGTTTCCAATCCTTGAGGGGAAGATGGCATCTCTTTGGTCTGTGTTGGAAATATATGTCCCATCGCAATATAGGAAGGGCGCACTGATTTTGCGATGGTGAGTTCATGTTCATCATGGGTTGAAATGCCTAATCGAAGGCCTGCTTGATGAATTGCCAATAAGTCCGTGGTTTCTAAGTCTTCTTGGCCTAAGTGTACGCCGTAGGCTCCTAATTCAACGGCTAATTGCCAGTAATCATTGATAAATAACCGGGCGTTATGCTTTTTCCCTAAGGCAATTGCTTGTTGAATATCATCGCGTACTTCTTCATCAGTTTTATCTTTGATGCGCAATTGGATGGTGGAAACACCTGCATTGAGCAGGCGTTCAATCCATTCAACCGAATCGACAACAGGATAAAGCCCGAGGTATTTTTCGGTAGCTGGAAAAGGTGTACTAGGAATAGTGACAGCGCTAGGCGATTTTTTCATTATTAGTCACCTCTGCATTGACGATTTCAGCACCATGGTAAAGCTCACTGCCATGTGCGCGAAATGCTTCGGACATTTGTTCCATGCCAGCTTCTTTTTTAGCGGCATAGTCGCGGACCTCTTGGGAAATCTTCATTGAGCAGAATTTCGGCCCACACATTGAACAGAAATGCGCAATTTTTCCAGATGCTTGTGGCAAGGTTTCATCGTGGTATTTGCGTGCGGTTTCAGGGTCAAGTGCTAAATTGAATTGGTCTTCCCAACGGAATTCGAAACGCGCTTTAGACATGGCGTTATCTCGAATTTGTGCTCCGGGATGGCCTTTGGCAAGGTCAGCGGCATGGGCGGCAATTTTATAGGTGATTAGCCCTTGTTTTACATCGTCTTTATTAGGCAACCCTAAGTGTTCTTTAGGTGTTACATAACAAAGCATCGCACAGCCAAACCAGCCGATCATTGCTGCACCAATACCCGAGGTAAAGTGGTCGTAACCCGGAGCTATATCTGTCGTGAGTGGCCCTAAGGTATAGAATGGGGCTTCGTGACAATGTTCCAATTCTTCCGTCATGTTGCGGCGGATCATTTGCATCGGGACGTGACCTGGGCCTTCGATCATTACTTGGACGTCATATTCCCATGCAATTTTGGTCAGCTCGCCAAGGGTATGAAGTTCAGCAAATTGTGCTTCGTCGTTCGCATCTTGGATTGATCCTGGACGTAAGCCATCGCCTAATGACAAGGAAACGTCATAAGCGGCACAAATTTCACAGATTTCGCGGAAGTTTTCGTATAGGAAGTTTTCTTGGTGATGAGATAAGCACCATTTTGCCATGATAGAGCCACCGCGAGAGACAATTCCCGTAAGGCGTTTAGCCGTCATTGGTACATAACGTAGTAGCACTCCCGCATGGATGGTAAAGTAGTCAACACCTTGTTCGGCTTGCTCTAGCAGGGTATCGCGGAACATTTCCCAAGTTAGGTTTTCAGCTACACCATTTACTTTTTCGAGCGCTTGATAAATAGGAACCGTCCCGATAGGCACAGGGCTATTGCGTAAAATCCATTCGCGAGTTTCGTGAATATAACGCCCAGTTGATAGGTCCATAACGGTATCAGCCCCCCAGCGGGTTGACCAAATCAGTTTTTCCACCTCTTCTTCGATAGATGAAGTCACGGATGAGTTACCGATATTCGCATTCACTTTAACTAAGAAGTTGCGACCGATTATCATGGGTTCAGATTCTGGGTGGTTAATATTCGCAGGAATAATTGCTCGACCAGCCGCCACTTCTTGGCGGACAAACTCAGGGGTAATATTTTCGGGCAAATTTGCCCCAAAAGCCTGTCCAGGGTGTTGTTGTAATAACACTTCGCCGCGAATACGTTCGCGGCCCATATTTTCACGAATAGCAATAAACTCCATTTCTGGGGTAATTATCCCTTTGCGCGCATAATGTAATTGGGTTACACATTTATTATTTTGCGCTTTTAATGGTTTAGGGCGGTTGTTAAAGCGGAGATGGTCAAGGCCTGCATCTGCTAAGCGTTGTTGTGTGAAGTCTGAGCTTAAGCTTTCTACGGTAATGGTATCTGCTCGCTCGTTTATCCAAGGGGCTCGAATTTTTTTTAAGCCTATGTGGACATTTAACTCAGAAGTTGGGTCGCCGTATGGGCCAGAAGTGTCATAGATAGGAACAGGTTCGTTATCTTCAAATTGTGGGTTGTCTTTATCACCCCCAATTAAAGTTTGAGAGAGTTGAATTTCTCTCATAGGGACTTGGATATCTTCTCTAGAACCTTGTAAATAAATGCGTTTAGAGTTAGGGAATGATACGCCAGAAACTGTATTAATAAAGTTTTCTGCTGCATCTCTTTGAGCTTTACGTGTACGTGCCGGTGCCGCTTGTGGCGATAAGTCTGCAGTAGGGATGACGTTTTGTTGCGTATTATTGGACATAGCAATTTCCTGACATTGTCTCGGCTATCACAGTTTTGTGTAGCGGGTTTATCGAAAGAAAGTTGCTTGTCAGGAGTTCGGAGGAGTAATAAAAAGATATTGCGGCTAATTTATCACCTTACAAGGCAGTGATAATTGCGCTAAATGATTACTCTTGTTCCCTTCGCGGGTATTAACCCGATCAGGTTCCGCGGATCCCGAATTAACGGTCTCAGCCTGATGTTTTCACATACTAGGCACTCCGACAAGAATTAATCAGTATAAGCCTTCCTCGTCATTCTTCAAGCGATAAGTGCGTTGGCTGCACTCGGCTATCCAAGTCACATGCTGATGTATGCTCCTTGGAATACCCTCGCTTGCCGCCTGCTTCTTACTTGAATAATTTAGAGGAAGTGGATAGTGATTAGTTTAGAGGAACCAAGTCTAAAGTAAGTGGTCAGTTATAATTAATATGTTGTTCAAGGGCAGCCAATATTTGTTGCTTATCTATTTCTAGCTCACCATAAGGTGCGTAGTATTGTTCTGCGCCTTGATGAGTAAATAATGTTGCTTTTGGCGTATCCGTAATAAATACCCCACAGGATTCAAGCCAGCCCGGTGATTGCTTAAGTTGCTCTGGCGTGAGTCGAAATTCATCGTTTTTGAATATTAAATACATATTGACTTGCCTATCCCCCAAATGTTGGAACACTGATGTCGTACTAATATGTTTTTCGACTGATAATTTTTGGCAAAAGTCTTGGATTAATAAGGTTTGTTCCTGCCAGTCAACTTTTGCGCTATCCATTTCAATGCATAGCGTTGGTAAAAACCAATCCACCCATTTATATTTTTCATTGTCAGAGGGCAATGTTTTTTGCTGTAACAGCGGTAACTTCACATCATGCGGAATAAATTGAAAATGAGGGGTATTTTCGTCACTACTACACTCTAGCGAATTTTGTACTAAGAGATCTTTTATTTGACCAAAATGAGTCAGGTATTCCACCATAGGAATAAAATACTTAGCTTCATTTAAAAAATTATTACCCTGACGTATTTGGGATTCTTGCTTGTATACCTGATCATTATAGGTTTGCAGGTCAAGGATAGGCTGTTTATTAAAGTATAAGGCACAATCATCACGCGTTTTACTCTGTAATAACGTGTTTTTCTGCTGCTGTTCTTGTGCTCTATGGATTGTAAAATCAGGGGTTATAACTTTCTGACCAAGAAAATAAGGTTTGGTTGGCTGTTGTTCAATAAATGGTTGGCCATTTAGCTCAATCTTTTTTAATTGTGACTGTTGATCACGAAAGTAAAAACGAACAATGGTATCTAGCTGAGTACATTTATCAGTATAGCTTTGACATGTATTATCTATTCCCCATTGGTCGAACAGGCGCTGTTTTGGCGATTGAAACACTTTTTCAGCAAAGCGTAAGCTTGCTTGGTCGCCGAGTAACGATATCATATAGGGGGACATCTCTGTCGATTTATGGCTCCCCGCTAATGGATGTGTCATTTTTTCTATACTACTCGAACTGCTTCCGGGTACAGCATCTAATTGAATATATTCACTAGAAGGTCTCTCAATGGAGAGTCTAGCCGTGTATGGCTGGGTATTATCTGGGGGAAGACTTGTAAACTGGGCAATCATCGTACGGTAATCATGGTTCATCATATTAATGTATTTCCTATATTACATCATTGGGTCGGCTGAGGGCTTGACTTGCATTAGCCATCCGAGAGCATGTCGTTGAGTAAGCGGTGACTGGCAAAATGTTGTAATAAAGGGCGCTGTTGGGCTTCAATTTTATGGAATAGCGCTTGGTTGTTACGTTGAAGCTCAGAGTCTGATTTTAAATCTTCAATCATATAATAAGTAAATAATGCTAATACCTGATGAGTCTCAGGGTATGTCGCTCGTTTATCAAACTGGCTGATATATTCTTCCGCTAGTGCCGCTCGGCTTTCATATAAGGCAATTTGTTTTGGCTCGGTATTGGATATCGTCAGGGATTGAACCACATCTTGGTAAAACTGCTGAATATCTTTGGCCAACTGAATAATATGTTGATTCGCGATTAAGTGATCGGCGGGATCGTGAAACGTTATATTAGGTAGGTCACGTAGGAGCGGTTTTGTAAAAGCTTCTTTAGTGCGCTCTCTTAGCTGTGTTCTTGCGGGAAACGCTTTATTTTCAGAACAGTCAGGTTTCAGTTCTGCATTTTGGTCGTAATTCATTAGCAAAGGGACTATCGCGAGAACCGTTTTTTGTTGCTCAGTTAATGGGTGGTCAAGTTTCAGTTTGGGAATTTTATCTAATACTTCGGGTAAATTATCATAGGTTGACACTTGTTTATTAAATAATGATTGATTAGTGACTTGTATGCCTTGTTCACTGAATTTAGCAACAGTAATGTTATCTAAAGGGACGAAATGCTGATGTTGAATGCTTTGTTTGACTTGTGCGTTTAAGGTCTCTTTCTCCTCCCTTAACTTGTCAATAAATTCGTTGGGGTCAGTATCAATGAATCCACCTAATACAAAGCGTTGTAGTGATGTCAGGTGTGGTGCACTCGCAAGCTCTTGTATTGAAAGAAAAGGTTGGCAGCGTTCTGTACCATGAAATGTCATCAATTCAGCATCTCGTGATTGGGTTTCATTTTGACCGCTAGCAGAACGGTGGTGGACAATCATTTCAGTGCGAATGCCAGTTTCAATCGGTGTTGTATTATTGGGGTTGCGAATAACAGTATAGTGCGCACCTGGAACATGGCTAAACTCATGCTGTAGGTTGTCCATTGTTGGGAATTTGGTGGCGGCTTCGTTTTTCGTAAAGCGGATTGTACTTTCTGTATCATATGGAAATGCGGCTAAGCATTGTTCGGTATTTGCTTCAAGGCTATTTGCAGTGCGCGTGGTGATCAGCTTAAATTCAGCAGCATAATTACTATTATCAAAGTGATACATCCACTCGCGGTATTTGCCATCGTCTTTACTTGCAGGGTTGAACATAAAACGAAAGTTAGAAACGGCAGGAATATCACCTAACTGATAGGCTGCTTTGAATATTTGAAGTGGGGTTAATTTAGCATTAAGGCAGCGGGGGTCTGTAATGGCGGTTTTGATGTTTTGGGTAGCAAAGTCGAGTTTTTTGTAGTCATCCTTACAGACGGCATGTTCCTTCATTTTTTCGTCATAGAATTCCTTGAATAGGGCATAGCTTTTCTTATCAACTTCACAAGCAGACATGCCATACATCCCCCATTCTTTGGCCATTATATTCAGCTCACCTTTTACCTCATCATCAATGAGCGAGAGTAAAGCGGCTCGGAGTTGTGCGGTATCAGTTGATCTTGTGAGTTGTTGGTATTGGTTTTTTTCAACTTGACTTAATTCAGAGATAGCTTTGAATCTATTGGGCTGTGTAATAACAGTATTATATTGGCTAAGAATTAATTTCGTGAAATTTGGGTTGGTAGTTAAGCTTGAATTACCCGTTAAATTAATACCTTGAATTAATTCTGAAAGGTTAACGTGAACCATCCTGTTTGCTAGAAGAGAACCATTTTTTTTTAAGATATCTAATATTGATGGGGCTGTTTGATGAAACTGGATTTCACGGTTTTTCAATGAAACTAATTGATAAGCCGTATTTGTATGGTTATCAATAAAAAAATTCTTAATACCATCATCAGTATCTGCCTGCGCTAATGTAATAATATAGTCAGTATTGGCATGTAGTAAGTGAGTGTTGTTAATATTTGGCATTTTGTCCTCAATGGGTATTGTGAATAGGAGGACATTGTCTATTAGCGGAAAAGCTATTTCTTTCGAAAAGGCAGAACAAATTTTCTGTAATCAGATTCTGATCTGATACAGGAAATAGTGTGAGTAAAATAAAAGTTGTACAGTCTGCATATCATACTCGTTATATTTTAGAGTCTCTAACACTATTCCCAAGGGGTTATTTTTATAAGTCATAAGTGCCAAGTATATTGTGGCCAGTTATATTCCGTAGCAGCTTGTTGCAAACGAGAGTCACCGTTGACGATAAAGGTTTCGTCAGCAAATTGGCACATTGGCAGGTCATTAGCTGAGTCAGTATAGAAATAAATGTAGGCATCAGTAATTGGCTGGTGGCGAACCCAAGCTAACAGGCGTTTGACTTTGCCCTCTTTAAAGGTTGGAACGCCGTCGATCTCTCTGGTGTAGCAGCCATCTTTTTGTTTGATATCGATCCCCATTGCGACATCTGCATTTAATTGATCTGCAATTTTTTTCACGATAAAGGCCACCGTTGCGGAGATCACAATAATTGGCAAACCTTTCGCTCGATAATTTGCGATCGTTCTAATCGCTTCAGGGTAGATCCGCGGTAAAATCACGGTTTGTACAAAATCGTCCAACCAGATATCTACTTGCTCAACTTTTACATTGGCGAGAGTTTGTAGGTTAAAGCGTAAGTAAGTTGGCATATCTAATGTGCCTGCATTATATTGCGCCATCATAGCTTTATCTGCTTCTACAAATTGTGGGTCGCGGATAATTTGCTTATCCCACAGATATTGTGTCCACAGTACGCTGCTATCTCCTTGAATTAAGGTATCATCCAAGTCGAAAATGGCTAATTGGTTTTGCATTATATTCCTATCTAATTATTAGCTAAGTGCGCGAATTTCGTTTTTATTAAACATTAATTCAAGGTGAGTACCTGGCTCGAATAAACGCTCTGATGAGCGATTGAGTAAATCGACAGTCATGACCCCGACAGGCGTATTTACATTATAACGAATAATATTCCCCAGTAATTGGTGATCTACAATAATAGCATCAACAGGGTGCGATATATGTTCACCGTATTGACGACCCGATTCCTTGACATAAATCGACTCAGGTCGAATCGCGAGTAACCCTTGCAAGTTAAGGCCTAGTATTGCATTTGCTTTTTCCGAATCAACAAGGTTGTAATGACCCATAAAGCGCGCAACAAACTCGTTAGCTGGCTGAGTATAAATATTTTCTGCGCTATCACTTTGTACTATTTGCCCTTTATTCATCAGAAAAATTCGGTCTGACATGATCATGGCTTCATCTTGATCGTGGGTAACAAAAATGGTGGTTAAACCTAATTCACGCTGAATATGGCGAATTTGTTGGCGTAAACGCTTACGAATACGTGCATCAAGTGCAGATAATGGCTCATCAAGTAACAAAATTTGTGGCTTCATGACCAAGGCTCTCGCTAAGGCAACGCGTTGGCGCTGACCTCCAGATAATTGATGTGGATATTGCTGTTCTTTGCCTTGTAATTCCACCATTTCAATTACCTCAGCAACGGCTTTGACTCTATCGTTACTATCGACCTTACGCATTTTTAAACCAAACGAAATATTTTCAGCCACAGTCATATTGGGGAATAAAGCATAACTTTGAAATACCATTCCGACACCACGCTGTTGTGCAGCTTGTTGTGTAACATTTTTACGATTAATGTAGAGTTCACCATGGTTGAGCTGTTCAAGCCCTGCAATGCAACGTAACAGTGTCGACTTCCCGCAGCCACTAGGCCCTAATAAAGTAATAAACTCGCCTTTTTCAATCGTAAATTGGATATCAGAAAATACATTGTTTGAACCAAAGGACTTCGTTAAATTATCAGCAATAACATAACTCATCATTCATCTCCTGAACGATTTAACCGCATTGCTAACCATGTCAGCAATAATGTAAACAGAAAATAAGACATCACGAGTGCAGAAGTGAAATGCCCACTCGTTTGGCGCATATTGAAAAGGTAGATTTGCAAGGTTTCATAGCGTGTTCCCACCAAAATATTGGCAAACACAAACTCACCCATTAAAAAAGAAAATGAAATTAATAATGAAACCAACATACCTTTACGAATATTAGGTAGCACTATCATCATGAACGCTTTAAAACTACTGGCACCAAGTAAATGAGCCGCATCCATTAAGTCATGTAAATGAATACCTTGGAAGCTATTGGCGAGTGCCCGATACATAAAAGGTAAAGTGATAGTGAAATAGGTACCAATGAGGACCCACGGTGTGCCGACTATCATAAATGGCTCATCTGCAAAAATTTGCAGTAAACCGACAGAGGACACCACGGGAGGAATAGCAAAAGGTAAAATGACCAATAAATCCATTAAACCTTTGAGTTTTGGAAAACGATAAAATACCGCGAAAGTCATCGGTAAAATGACTAGCGTACTTACTAGCAATGTGCCAAAACAAATAATGAGTGAGCGACCAAACGCCATTAAAAAGCGCGGGTCTTGCCACAATTGCAGATACCATTTTATGGATAGAGCATCGGGTAGCACCGTTGCGCCCCATGAACTGGCAATTGAGTAAAGAAAAGTCGCTAATATAGGTAGGGCTAGTAGACTAGCAACACTAATTAATATCAGTTTATGAACCCACATTTTGGAATGGGGATTATGTATGTTAGCAGAGCCAATAGCAGAGTTACTTTGCATGGTAGCTCCGTTTTATTAACCAGTGATGGATTGCAGTAATGAACCCCAAAATAGTAATAAGCAACATAGATAATGCAGCGGCCATATTGGGTTCTAAGAACAAATCGCCAGAGACTAAACTGGCGATACGAATAGTCACAAGGTTGTAATTACCACTTGTCAGTGCATAAGTACTGGCATATGCCCCCATCGCGTTCGCAATCAAAATAATAAATGTGCCAAGTAAAGCGGGAGAAAGCACCGGAATCGCAACTTTTAGCCAGTATGTTAGCTTACTGGCGCCCATCGTTTTTGCGGCATCTTCCCATTCAGGTTTTAAAGCATCAAATGCAGGATAAAGTAATAAAATACCTAATGGGATTTGGAAATAGATATACAGCAGCATCAAGCCACTCGCACTGTAAATATTGAAGTCTTCAATAATCCCCCATGCTTTAAGTTGTAGAGTGATAGCGCCATTAAATCCCAGAATAATAATAAAGGCGAAGGCAAGTGGGACACCACTAAAGTTACTTGCCATAGTGGTGAAAGAAATCATAATCCGGCGTACTTTTCCCTGCATTTTATAGATGGAAAAGGCGGTTATACTGGCGATAAATAAGCCTATCACGCTACAAATGACAGAAAGCCATAAGGTATTTTCGAAAGCTTGCAGATAAAAGTCATTACTAAAAGCTTCGAGATAGTTACCTAGTGACCAAGTTTCTTCATAAATAAAACTATTCACTAGTACCCAAACCATAGGGGCTATCTGGAATAAGCAAAATAGTATGATAAATGGCAGTAGCAATAGTGAGGCATGCCAATGAAAACGAGATAATCGTTTTTTTAACATGGCTATTTTTCCCTGTTGTTGGTTAGCCTGCTCACAGGGGGCGATAATATCAGCCATGATTTTCTCCTTGTAATAGGGATTCACAAACTGATTTATCGATAGGGTCCACGCCAAGTAAACGGCAAACAGTGCCACAGATGGCAGTTTGTTCTATATCACAAGGTTGGTGTGAAAATTTTGAACCAATAACAAACAGTGGTACTGAGCATTCTTCTGGTAACGTGCCACCATGGCTGCGGTCGTTATTCATACCATGATCGCTAGTAATGAGGATTTGATAACCGTGCTTGATCCACTCGGGAATATAATTTGACAGGATGATATCCGCATGACGTGCTGCATTGCGATATTGAGAAGAATCAAAACCAAATTTATGCCCAGTATCATCAATATTCATTGGATGAATTAATAAAAAATCAGGGGAAAATTGGTTGCGAAGATACTCGGCATCCATAAATAAATGGTCATCAGGGTAATGGTCTGCTTGGTAAAAACAGCCATATTGAATAGGTAGCAATTCATTTTGAGTAAAGCGGTCACGAACAGCAACGAATGGTGCTCGGTTATATAGTTCACTAACCCAGTAATAAGCAGCTGCTGCCGTAGTTTTACCAGCAAGACGAGCGAGGGAGAAAATACTATCGAAATTTGATAACCGTACGATATCATTATTCACAATACCGCTTTTAACGGGGGGAACTCCCGTTAAAATACATTCGTACAGTGGGCGGGACATTGAAGGGAGTTCGCATTCCAACTTGTATAGTGTTGCGCTGTCGGCTTTGATAAGACCATTGAGATAGCCCATGCAATGATGGGCTACTGAATAATTTAAACCGTCTAGGACAACAAGTATGACTTTATCAGACATCAGACTTTTATTCCTAAAATCAAATGATTAGATTACTGCTGGTGGATTAGCACTTGCTGTTGCCACATTTTCGGTAAATTGCGAGAGGATTTTTCCCAACCATCAGCATCTTTGATTGGCTGAACATTTTTGTATTGTTCTTCTGGTAGTAACTTAGCTTGAATATCTGCTGGTAAAGTTAGATATTGTGCGCGAATTGGGCGAGCGTAGCCTTCGGCAAGGTTAATTTGCCCTTTATCACTGAAAATAAACTCACGGGCTAGTTTTGCTGCATTTGGGTTTTTCGCGTATTTATTAATAATAGTGGTGTAGCCGGAAATCACAGAACCATCAGATGGGATCACGACAGTAAAGCGATCGCGGTTGATCTGATCACGATAATTCAAGGCATTAAAGTCCCACAAGATCCCAACTTCGACTTCACCTTTTTCAATATTAGCTACGGTTGGGTCATTAACGGATAGACGTTTTTGTTTTGCCAGTTCGGCAAAAAATTCAATGGCAGGTTTTAGGTTATTTTCGTTACCACCACGAGCAAATGCAGCAGCTAGAACGGCATTATTTGCTTGTGCAGCAATCCCGACATCACCAACGGTGACTTTATATTTACCTTTTAGCAAATCATCCCAGCTCTTTGGTGCATCTTTGACTAACTCATTGTTAATCATAAAAGCGATGGAGCCGGTATAGGCCAACGCCCAATGACCATCTTTATCTTTTGCCCAATCGGGGATCTGTGACCAAGTAGTTGGTTTATAGGGTTGGGTGACCCCTTTTAACACCGCAACTGGCCCAAAAGTTGCGCCCACATCACCGATATCGGCAGTGGCATTATTTTTCTCAGCAGCAAATTTCGCTATTTCTTGCGCCGAGCTCATATCGGTATCTTGGTGTTTTAAACCATATTGAGAAGCTAAATCCTGCCAAGTGCCTTTCCAATTTGCCCAAGTATCAGGCATGCCTACACTATAAACTTGGCCTTCTTTTTTCGCGGCATTGATTAATTCTGTTAGGTTAGCATCTGAGGCAAATGCCACGCTGGAGGTTGTTAGTGATAGGAAAATTGCCGGTACAATTGCTTTCATCTTTGTTCTCACTCTTGAGGAGCCGTATTGGTTACCTAGCATCCTAATTTTAACAGGTGACAGACAGTTGACCTTTTTGTGACACTTTTTAGACATTTTATGGAATGGTTCGTCTAAAAAGTGTCAAAATTAGTGATGAAAAAAGATGAAACAAACGTTTGAATGACATTCTTTAAAAGAAGTGTATTGTGTGAATAATTGTCTCGTTTTTATCAATATACAAATTAACGAAAGATACTAAAAATGGATAAATTAACATTAGTAGGAACAGAAAGTGGCTGGTGGTTCGTCTGTTTCGCTGGTCGCTTATGGCTACCTCGTGGGGATATTCCTAGAGGAACGGCTAAGGACTATTCATTAATTGGAAAAATAGCGACACCAATTGGTGAGTGGCAAGGTGAAATTGTTTGGTTAATTGCGGAAAAAATGCCATCGGATATGGCCTCTCCACGCTTAGTCGCTTCCCAAGATGAGGGGTTATTTCGTTTAGCCGGACGCGGGGTGCAACTCGCTGAATTTTATCGCTCACATCGTTATTGTGGATATTGTGGTACTGCGATGCGCCATAGTAGCACCGAATGGGCGTGCTTATGCGACCATTGCCATGAGCGATATTACCCACAAATTGCGCCTTGCATTATTGTCGGGATCCGCCGTGATGATCATATTCTCTTAGCCCAGCACCGACGACACTCACAAAACCCATTATTTACTGTACTTGCTGGTTTTGTTGAGGTGGGAGAAACATTAGAAGAAGCTGTAGCCCGCGAAGTCATGGAAGAAAGTAATATAAAGATAAAAAACATTCGTTATGTATCTTCGCAGCCATGGCCTTTTCCTCATTCATTAATGATGGGGTTTTTAGCAGATTATGAAAGTGGTGAAATCCAAGTTGATCCAAAAGAATTAGTGAGTGCAAATTGGTATCATTACAATGAATTACCGCTTATCCCTCCGGGGGATACAATTGCAAGGCGCTTGATTGAAGACACAGTAGCGCTATGCCGCCAACAGGAATATGAAATAAGTAAATAGTACTGCGCTGATAATGTTACTTTTTACATGTTACAATAGGTATATTCGCTTTTAGCCATTTGCGGCGGCCACTTATAATAATGGAGTAAATAATGACTGAGTTAAAAAATGACCGCTATCTACGTGCTTTGCTACGTCAGCCTGTAGATGTAACCCCTGTATGGATGATGCGTCAAGCGGGGCGTTACCTGCCTGAATATAAAGCAACACGTGCTGAAGCTGGTGATTTTATTGCTTTGTGTAAGAACACAGAGTTGGCTTGTGAAGTTACGTTACAACCATTACGTCGTTTTCCATTAGACGCGGCTATTTTATTTTCTGATATTTTAACAATCCCCGATGCTATGGGGCTTGGCCTTTATTTTGAAACTGGCGAAGGCCCTCGTTTTCACAAGCCCATTACTTGTGCGGCAGATGTGAAAAATATTCCTATTCCTGACCCTGAGATGGAACTAGGTTATGTGATGGACGCAGTACGTGCCATCCGTAAAGCCCTCGAAGGTAATGTACCTCTAATTGGTTTTTCAGGAAGCCCTTGGACATTGGCGACCTATATGGTGGAAGGTGGTAGCAGCAAAGCCTTTACCAAAATCAAAAAAATGATGTATGAAGATCCAAATACGTTACATTTATTATTGGATAAACTGGCGGACAGCGTCATTTTATACCTTAATGCGCAAATTCGAGCTGGTGCGCAATCTATCATGATTTTTGATACTTGGGGTGGGGTGCTCACTAAGCGTGATTATTTGCAGTTCTCCCTAAACTATATGCAAAAAATTATTGATGGGTTGATCAGGGAAAACGATGGTCGCCGTGTGCCTGTTACTTTATTTACCAAAGGTGGCGGTCAATGGTTAGAAGAAATGGCGGCAACAGGCTGCGATGCTTTAGGACTTGATTGGACAACTGAAATTGCCGATGCTCGTCGCCGTGTCGGTGATAAGGTCGCTCTGCAAGGAAATATGGACCCATCAATGCTCTATGCTCCCCCTGCTCGTATAGAAGAAGAGGTGAAAAATATACTTGCAGGCTTTGGCCAAGGTGAGGGTCATGTATTCAACTTAGGTCATGGCATCCATCAAGATGTTCCACCTGAGCACGCTGGTGCTTTTGTGGACGCAGTTCACCGTTTTTCTCGCCAATACCATCAGTAATTATCATTTATTGATGTTCTTGATTTGTGGTGTATTTATTGAACCTTGTAAGTACACCATTATCATCTATGATTAAGAATAATTAAGTTCGATAAGCATTGGACGCATTATGGTTCTAGATACTCAATCATTACGACAACAACAAACTGACCAAGCTTCACAAATTATTTTGCATGATGAAATGTTGCATCCAAAATGGGTTGGTGGGGCAGATGTAGGTTTTGAGCAACAAGGCACAGTCACGAGAGCCGTCATTGTTGTTTTATCGTGGCCACAATTAGAATTGGTTGAGTATCAAATAGCGCGAGTCCCTACCCAATTGCCTTATATCCCGGGGTTACTTTCATTTCGGGAAGTACCTGGCTTAATGGCGGCTTGGGGAAAAATACAGCACAAACCTGAATTAGTCTTAGTTGACGGCCAAGGGATTGCGCATCCTCGGCGTTTTGGTGTTGCTTGTCACTTTGGCTTACAAGCAAATGTGGCAACAATTGGTGTCGCCAAAAGCCGTTTATGTGGTGATGATGTTGTATTAGGTGAAGAGCCTGAAAGTTGTTGCCCATTAATGATGGGTGAAAATCAATTAGGTTGGGTATTACGTAGCAAGAAACGCTGCAAACCCTTGTATGTTTCGCCAGGTCATAAGATAGGTTTTTCATCATCATTAACATGGGTTAAGCAGTGTCTAAGAGGATATAAATTGCCGGAACCAACCCGTTTTGCTGATGGAATTGCATCAAATCGAACGTTTTTTAAGCGAATGAATGAGAAAATCAGCTAATTATCAGCAAAATATGTGGCATTGACAGATTTTCAGGTAAACTGCGAAGTATTAAGATTGATGAGTCAGAAATTATGTTAAGAAATCCCATTCATTTGAGGTTGGAAAAATTAGAAAGCTGGCAGCATGTCACATTTATGGCAAGCTTATGCGAAAGAATGTATCCCAACTTTCAAATGTTTTGTCAGCAAACTGAATTTGCAGATGCCAAAGTGTACCGCTCTATTCTCGATATAGTATGGGAAACATTGGTTATCAAAGATAGCAAAGTTAATTTCGACAATCAGTTAGAAAAATTAGAAGAAATTATCCCTACAGCCGATGATTTCGATATGTATGGTGTATATCCAGCTATTGATGCCTGTATTGCATTAGGGGAAATCATTCACTCAAAATTGAGTGGTGAAACACTCGAACATGCAATATTGGTTAGCGAAGCATCCATTCGTACAGTTGCCATGCTCGAAATGACTCAAGCAGGGCGGGAAATGACAGAAGAAGAACTCAAAGACATACCTGCTATAGAAGAAGAGTGGGATATCCAGTGGGACATTTTCCGTTTACTGGCAGCTTGTGAAGAGCGCGACTTAGAGTTAATTAAAGGATTAAAATCTGACCTCCGTGAAGCGGGGGTGAGCAATATAGGTATTACTTTAAGCTAATATTCATGTTTTCATTATCGAAAACGTGACTTAGCGCAGTAATGCTGAGTACTAAGGCTTCACATTTGCCCCGACTCTGGTCTACATTTAGGGGCAAGAAGAAGTGGCTATCGGGGGCGTGTATCAGGGGCTGTCAATTTGGCATATCCGACGCACTCGATGCTTTGCAAACGATAAACACACTGTGTAAGGATAATTTATGAATAAGACTGAATTAGTTGATGCTATCGCAGAATCAGCGGACCTGACCAAAGTTCAGGCAAAAGCAGCATTAGAATCTACTTTAAATGCTATTTCAGAAACGCTGAAAAAAGGCGAGCAAGTCCAACTGGTCGGTTTCGGTACTTTTAAAGTTAGCCATCGTGCAGCTCGTACTGGTCGCAACCCACAAACTAAAGCAGAAATCCAAATTCCTGCAACAACTGTACCTGCTTTCTCTGCCGGTAAAGCATTGAAAGAAGCAGTAAAATAAGTACATTGTACAGACGAATTGCCAGAAGGGGTAAACAACTACCCCTTTTGCTTATTCAAAAAGGGTTGCTGGTATTGGGAGTCATCTCAATACTAAGCGCCTGCTCTTCTAATGCGCCAAAACTCCCTGAATTTAGCGCAAGTGGTTTTATTGCTGATGATGGCGTCATTCGTATGTGGCGGCTCAACGATGCAAAAAGCCAACCTCTTGTCTTAATGGTCGTTTATAGTCCTTATAAAGGTACGGGGACTTCCGTTAATTTCTTTGAATATCGCTCAGGTGCTCTCTGGCAGATCCGCAGCCAAGTTCTAAACCAACAAAGTGGCGATATCATGGAACAATTACGCTTTAATAAAAATGATGAAGTTATTTTTATGCAGCGTGTCCAGCAAAATAGTAAAACCCCACTTTCAACAGATGAGATTGCGCGTTGGCGTTTTGAGGCTGAACGTATTCTTGAAACTAATACCGCTTTGATTGTTGGCGATGTAAAACTTTATCAAGGGCATTGGCAGCAAGGGAAGGTGACAACTTGTGAAGGGGAGGTTCGGGATGTAACTTTCGAACCCTATGCACAAAATTGGATAGAAAGTCGTGCAAAAATTTGGCACTCACAATTAAATTTAGCGTGGTTAGAGTCTCCAGAGGGGACACAACTTTTGATGGTAGCGGATACTGATTTTTGCCGCTGGCAACCTTCTAGAGATAGTTTATAAATAACCGCTCGTCGTTTTTCGAACCACTGCTGCATTGCTACGTTCGTTCACCCTAGTCACATACTTATGTATGCTCCTAGAGATTCTCTCTCTTGCAGCTTTGCTGTGATTCGAAATACTTAGAGCCATTGGCGGTGTGAAGGTAAAAGGCAAAAACAAGTTCAAAAAATAAAAAGATAAAAAGAAAGATAAGCAATAAAAAAGCTGATAAAAGTTTCCTCTTATCAGCTTATGGTCTTTTATTTCTATTATTTGTTCTATTACTTAATACGGGCGATAGCGCGGTAGCCAATATCGCTACGATAGAAGCTATCATTCCAGTGAATGTTTTTAGCTGTCTCGTATGCTTTTGTTTGGGCTTTTTCAATATCATCACCCAGTGCGGTAACACATAATACACGGCCACCGGCAGTAACCACTTCGCCTTCTTTCATGCGAGTACCTGCATGGAATACCTTGCTATCAGCTGCTTCACTGGTTGGCAATCCAGAAATTATATCGCCATTGCGGTAATCACCTGGGTAACCGCCGGCAGCAATCACAACACCTAAAGCCGGGCGCTCATCCCATAATGAATCTTTGCCTGCCAGTTCACCTTTTGCACCCGCTAAGCATAGAGCGACTAAGTCTGACTGTAAACGCATCATAATAGGTTGAGTTTCAGGGTCACCAAAGCGGCAGTTAAATTCAATCACTTTGGGGTTTCCTGCTTTATCAATCATTAAACCTGCGTATAGAAAACCTTGATAGCGGTTTCCTTCTTTATCCATACCTTTAACTGTTGGGTAAATAACTTGTTCCATAACGCGCTGATGTACTTGGTCAGTAACAACAGGAGCCGGGGAATAAGCGCCCATTCCGCCTGTATTTGGGCCAGTATCGCCGTCACCTACACGCTTGTGGTCTTGGCTTGTTGCCATTGGGATGACATTTTCACCATCGACCATCACGATAAAACTAGCTTCTTCACCATCAAGAAACTCTTCAATTACGATCCGATGCCCTGCATCACCAAACGCATTGCCCGCCAACATATCATGTACTGCATCTTTAGCTTCTTGCAGAGTCATCGCAACAATAACGCCTTTGCCTGCCGCAAGCCCATCCGCTTTAATCACGATTGGCGCACCAACTTTATCTAAGTAAGCCAAAGCGGGTTCTATTTCAGTAAAGTTCTCATATGCTGCGGTTGGAATATGATGACGAGCTAAAAAGTCTTTAGTAAACGCCTTAGAGCCTTCAAGTTGGGCAGCACCTTGAGTTGGACCAAAAATAGTTAGCCCAGCTTGTGTAAATGTATCAACAACACCAATAACTAAAGGAGCCTCAGGACCTACAATGGTTAAATCGATTTGATTATCTTTCGCAAATTGTAGTAATCCATCAATATCAGTAGCAGAAATATTAACGTTCTCAATAGCTGGTTCTAATGCGGTACCTGCATTACCCGGTGCCACATAGACTTTATCGGCTAGAGGAGACTGAGCCGCTTTCCACGCTAAAGCATGTTCACGACCACCGCCACCAATAATTAATATATTCATGATTAAACTCCTAATAACTAGTGACGGAAATGACGCATATTTGTGAAAATCATTGCGATGCCATGTTCATTTGCAGCATCAATGACTTCATTATCGCGAATCGACCCGCCAGGTTGGATCACACAAGTCACTCCAACAGCGGCAGCGGCATCAATACCATCACGGAATGGGAAGAATGCGTCAGATGCCATTGCACAACCTGCAACTTCTAAGCCTTCATCGGCAGCTTTGATCCCAGCAATTTTTGCTGAGTATACTCGGCTCATTTGACCAGCACCGATTCCCACTGTCATGTCATTTTTGGCATAAACGATGGCGTTTGATTTCACAAACTTAGCGACTTTCCAGCAGAATAAGGCATCTTTTAATTCACGCTCAGTTGGTTGGCGCTTTGTGACTATGCGTAACTCTTCGGCTTCAACCCTACCTAAATCGCGGTCTTGGACTAATAAACCACCGTTGACACGTTTAAAATTTAAGCCAGCAACAGGTTTACTCCATTCGCCACATTCAAGTACGCGTACATTTTGTTTGGTTTCAAGAATTGGCAGTGCATCCTTAGCAATCGAAGGCGCGATAATCACCTCAACAAATTGGCGCTCAATAATTGCCTGTGCAGTTTCTTTATCTAATGGGCGGTTAAAAGCGATGATACCGCCAAAAGCAGAAGTTGGGTCAGTTTTAAACGCTTTGTCATAAGCGGTGTGAATATTATTGCCAATTGCGACACCACAAGGATTAGCATGCTTAACGATCACACACGCAGGCTCATCAAATGACTTAACGCACTCAAGGGCTGCATCAGTATCAGCAATATTATTATAAGAGAGTGCTTTACCTTGAATTTGTTGTGCAGTCGCGATAGACGCTTCTTTTGGGCTTTCTTCTATATAGAACGCCGCATCTTGATGACTATTTTCCCCATAACGCATATCTTGTTTTTTGATGAAATTTAGATTCAATGTGCGAGGGAAACGGCCAGAAGGTTGTGTGGTATCACCATAATAAGGGGCAACTAATTCACCGAAGTAATTAGCAATCATACTGTCATAAGCAGCTGTATGCTCAAATGCTTTGATAGCAAGGTCAAAGCGTGTTGACCAATTAAGGGAGTTTTCGTGACCATCCATTTCATCAATAATGGTTTGGTAATCATTACTATTTACCACAATTGCAACGTCTTTATGGTTTTTTGCTGCGGAGCGTACCATTGTTGGACCACCGATATCGATGTTCTCAACAGCATCTTCAAGTGTGCAGTTTGGTTTTGCTACTGTTTGAGCAAAAGGATATAAATTCACAACTACCATGTCGATAGGTGCAATATCATGGGATTGCATGATGGCATCATCAGTACCACGGCGACCTAAGATCCCTCCGTGCACTTTTGGGTGCAATGTTTTTACCCGACCATCCATCATTTCAGGGAACCCTGTGTAATCTGACACTTCAGTTACTTTAAGTCCTGATTCAGCTAGTAACTTTGCAGTACCACCAGTAGATAGAAGCTCAACACCACGTTGAGATAGCGCCTTAGCGAATTCAACAACCCCTGTTTTATCAGACACACTAAGCAGGGCACGACGAATAGGACGAAGCAGTTGCATGAGATAGATCCCTTGGATTTGAATAAATAAGGCAATAACAATATCTAATTAGCGAAAGCCAGAGTGCTCTTCTTATATACCTATTTATAAAAGCAGTGCGGAATTTGCAAGCTTCTTCAATAGCAATATATAAGTCACTAACAATTTCAGAACATAAAAATAAAATCAATGCTGAAATTTCGCGCCAATTGTAACGCAAACGTTTGCGTAATGCGCGATAAATTTTAAATTATTTTTAGCCTGTGGATAATTTCGTGGATAACTCAGTATAAGTGGGGGTTTTGCTGTGGAATGCAGCAGTTGAACTAAAAATGCCAAAAAATCTTAAAAAAAAGGTTGCGAGATTTCTGAGACCCCCTATAATGCGCATCCACTGACCGGGAACAAGACAACGCAAAGCGCGATGAACACTGAAACGGCAGCGAGAGATTCTGAAAAGAAAAAGCAAAAAATTGCTTGACTCTCACAGAGGAAAGCGTAATATACGCCACCTCGCGATAACGACCTAAGTTAATAAAAACTGAGTCGAATTTCCAAAAGAAATGTCGCAACGCTCTTTAACAATTTATCAGACAATCTGTGTGGGCACTCACAGGACACTATCAAAAAAATATTTGATTTTAAGTCTTGAAGAGTGACTAACACGTTAATTCATATATATGAAATAAGGTAGTAACGCTTATTTTGGAAGGATAACGCGAAGGCAAGCAGAGATAACCCGAGACAGTACTTAGGTACGGCGAGGGGAAGCGATGTGAAGCCGACAACGTTAGCCGAACAAAAGAACGTTACGGTCAGTAAGACATTCTTTGAGCATCAAGCTACTTTTAATTGAAGAGTTTGATCATGGCTCAGATTGAACGCTGGCGGCAGGCCTAACACATGCAAGTCGAGCGGTAACAGGGGAAGCTTGCTTCTCGCTGACGAGCGGCGGACGGGTGAGTAATGTATGGGGATCTGCCCGATAGAGGGGGATAACCACTGGAAACGGTGGCTAATACCGCATAATCTCTTAGGAGCAAAGCAGGGGAACTTCGGTCCTTGCGCTATCGGATGAACCCATATGGGATTAGCTAGTAGGTGGGGTAATGGCTCACCTAGGCGACGATCCCTAGCTGGTCTGAGAGGATGATCAGCCACACTGGGACTGAGACACGGCCCAGACTCCTACGGGAGGCAGCAGTGGGGAATATTGCACAATGGGCGCAAGCCTGATGCAGCCATGCCGCGTGTATGAAGAAGGCCCTAGGGTTGTAAAGTACTTTCAGTCGGGAGGAAGGCGTTGATGCTAATATCATCAACGATTGACGTTACCGACAGAAGAAGCACCGGCTAACTCCGTGCCAGCAGCCGCGGTAATACGGAGGGTGCAAGCGTTAATCGGAATTACTGGGCGTAAAGCGCACGCAGGCGGTTGATTAAGTTAGATGTGAAATCCCCGGGCTTAACCTGGGAATGGCATCTAAGACTGGTCAGCTAGAGTCTTGTAGAGGGGGGTAGAATTCCATGTGTAGCGGTGAAATGCGTAGAGATGTGGAGGAATACCGGTGGCGAAGGCGGCCCCCTGGACAAAGACTGACGCTCAGGTGCGAAAGCGTGGGGAGCAAACAGGATTAGATACCCTGGTAGTCCACGCTGTAAACGATGTCGATTTGAAGGTTGTTCCCTTGAGGAGTGGCTTTCGGAGCTAACGCGTTAAATCGACCGCCTGGGGAGTACGGCCGCAAGGTTAAAACTCAAATGAATTGACGGGGGCCCGCACAAGCGGTGGAGCATGTGGTTTAATTCGATGCAACGCGAAGAACCTTACCTACTCTTGACATCCAGAGAATTTAGCAGAGATGCTTTAGTGCCTTCGGGAACTCTGAGACAGGTGCTGCATGGCTGTCGTCAGCTCGTGTTGTGAAATGTTGGGTTAAGTCCCGCAACGAGCGCAACCCTTATCCTTTGTTGCCAGCGATTCGGTCGGGAACTCAAAGGAGACTGCCGGTGATAAACCGGAGGAAGGTGGGGATGACGTCAAGTCATCATGGCCCTTACGAGTAGGGCTACACACGTGCTACAATGGCGTATACAAAGAGAAGCGACCTCGCGAGAGCAAGCGGAACTCATAAAGTACGTCGTAGTCCGGATTGGAGTCTGCAACTCGACTCCATGAAGTCGGAATCGCTAGTAATCGTAGATCAGAATGCTACGGTGAATACGTTCCCGGGCCTTGTACACACCGCCCGTCACACCATGGGAGTGGGTTGCAAAAGAAGTAGGTAGCTTAACCTTCGGGAGGGCGCTTACCACTTTGTGATTCATGACTGGGGTGAAGTCGTAACAAGGTAACCGTAGGGGAACCTGCGGTTGGATCACCTCCTTACCATTGAAGTGTTTTTGTGAAGTGCTCACACAGATTGTCTGAT
>NZ_JBIXLP010000005.1:0-49325 GCF_053543535.1 Providencia sp. AGC89 | reverse complement strand
GTTCCCAGGCATACCAAAGCCAGCGTTGTTGTTTCTTATTAGCCACAAAAGACCACTGTTCATCGACTTCACAAAGGAGTTCAATGTGCAAATTATCAAGCGGTAAAGACGTTACCTGCTTCGGCGAGAGTTTTTTAAAGTACGAACAACCGCATTAATGCTGATATGAAGGGCCCTAGCAGTATCACGAATACCGGCATTATTCATCGTGAGGTCGATAATTTTATCTTTAGTTCCGGGTTGGCAAGCACGATATTTATAATCGAGTTGGAAGCTTCGGCAGCAATCTTGGCAACGATAACGTTGATGACCAGTGCTACCTAATCCATGTTTTTTCACTGGGAGCGTTTGTTGACAAAATGGGCACCTTACATCGACTTTAGCCATGAATATTCTCCGATAAATTACCCTATATTACAGGTTAATCACCGGATTGAATACATGACCTTTATTTAGCTATCGTAAATGGAATGAATGATATTTATTTCACTGTATTAAAATAATATATTTAAATATGAGGGTTTTATTTTGTTGAGGTAATATATTCCGCAACCGTTAACTATTTGTATTAAATATTATGGTATAAGTCCAGTGATTCGCCGCTTTAATTATTTTTTAATATCAATAGGCTAAAATAATATTAAATATAGTAATTAATTTCACTATTGCTCTATTATTGAATAATAAATCAACATCATCTAAATGTATTATTTAGTTACTCTAAATATGACCATCTTTATTAAATAAAGCATAAAATTAAGATAATAAATCTAATATCGACATTCTAATATTGATAAATTAAAATATATTTTTAATAAATAATTAAACACAGTTAAAATAAAACCCATCTGAATATGATAATTAAATAATATAAAAAAACCCACAAATATAATTTGTGGGTTTTAAAAATACTATCAAGATACTTAGTTTTTCTCTTGCTGCTGCTTTTCTTTTTCGATGATTTCACGGTACCAGCGTGGGTGATGCTTTCTTGCCCAACCACGAGTTACCCAACCTTCAACCATCGCACGTACAGAGCCTTTCACCCAAATTGCAGCGTATGCATGCACCACTATCATGATGATCAATGCGATAGCTGAAAGTGAGTGCACTAAGATAGCTGCACGATAAACAGGAATAGGGAAATAATCCGCAAAATAAGGGCGCCACATAATCACACCTGTGATAACCAATGCTAGTAAGCAAATGGTGACTACCCAATATACCCCTTTTTGACCGAGGTTATATTGCCCTACATCGCCTGCCTCTTCGTTTTTCAGTACCTTACCAATATTCTTAGCCCACTTAATATCTTCTTTATTAATGAAGTTATGGTGGAAATAACGGAAGAACATAAACACGAACAGCAAGAACATCGCTGTGCCCACGAATGGATGTAAAATTCGAGACAGTTGTGGCGTACCTAAAATGTTCATAAACCAGTTTAATGATGGGAAAAAGAACCCTAGACCACTGATCGCGGTGAACAAAAAGCAAATCAAAACCGCCCAGTGATTGATCCTTTCAATCGGCTTATGGCGGATAATTTTATCGTTATCATCTGGCATCATTTCTGATCCTCCCCTTCTTTTGATTTCGAAGTGTCAGATGACATTGCATTATGCAAATCTTCTAAAGCCTCTTCTTCATCTTTTTTGGAGACGCGGTTCGGACCAATACCCACATAGTGGAAGATGGCCGCCGCAAATGTTGCAGCAAAACCAACCGCTGCCAACGGCTTCCAGATACCTTTCCAGAAAGTGACGGTTGGGCTGATTGTCGGGTTTTCCGGCAGCCCGTGGTACAACTGAGGTTTATCTGCGTGGTGTAAGACGTACATAACATGCGTACCGCCAACACCTTCAGGGTCATATAAACCTGCATTTGCATAACCACGTGTTTTCAGCTCTTCAACACGATCACCTGCCATGTTAATCATGTCTTCTTTGCTACCGAAATGAATAGCCCCTGTCGGACAAGTTTTCACACACGCAGGCTCTTGACCGACTTCAACTCGGTCAACACACAACGTACATTTGTATGCACGGTTATCTTCTGGGTTGATACGTGGCACATCAAACGGGCAACCCGCAATACAGTAACCGCAACCAATACAATGTTCTGATTGGAAATCAACGATACCGTTTTTGTACTGAACAATAGCACCTTCTGAAGGACATGCCTTTAAGCACCCTGGGTCAGCACAGTGCATACAGCCATCTTTACGGATCAGCCATTCAAACTTATCGTTTTCTTCGACTTCAGAAAAACGCATTACTGTCCATGACTTAGCTGTTAAATCTGTTGGGTTATCATATACCCCAACGTTAGTCCCTATTTTGTCACGGATATCATTCCATTCGGAACATGCGACCTGACAAGCTTTGCAGCCGATACAGGTCGTAACGTCGATAAGCTTTGCAACCTCTTCCTTATAGTCCCGCACCTGAGGTGCGGGAGTCAGGGAATTGGTGGCAGAACGACGAATAATGTCCTGAGATTGCATTGACATAATTTATCTCCTTACACCTTTTCCACATTGACAAGGAATGATTTAAATTCCGGTGTCTGAGTATTCGCATCACCCACAAACGGCGTTAACGTATTAGCGATAAAGCCTTTCACTGCCAAACCTTCAAATCCCCAGTGAATTGGAATACCGATAGTATCGATATCTTTTCCAGCCACCTTCAGGGTATGAATACGTTTGGTAACGACTGCTTTCGCTTTGATGTAACCACATTTAGAGCTAACTTTCACCGTATCGCCTTGCTTGATACCTTTTTCATTCGCTAAACGTTCACCAATCTCGATGAATTGTTGCGGCTGAATAATGGCATTTAACAGAGCATGTTTTGTCCAATAGTGGAAGTGTTCCGTTAAGCGATAAGTGGTTCCCACATAAGGGAATTCAGTCGCTTTACCCATTTGAGCCCAGTCATCTTTAAAGACACGAGCCGCAGGGTTAGACACCACATTTGGATGCAATGGGTTAGTATCAAGCGGGGTCTCGATAGGCTCGTAATGCTCTGGGAATGGGCCTTCCGCCATTTTATCCAGTGCGAATAAACGCCCCATACCTTCCGGTTGCATGATAAACGGACCAACACCACTACCCGGAGCAGCATTGCTATAGTCAGGAATATCCATTCCTGTCCATTTGCTGCCATCCCACTCGAGAATCTGACGTTTTGGGTCCCACGGTTTACCCATTGGGTCAGCTGATGCGCGGTTATAAATCACGCGACGGTTCAAAGGCCATGCCCATGCCCAACCTAATGTGTTACCCAGACCTGTTGGGTCAGAGTTATCACGGTTAGCCATCTGGTTACCTTTTGGTGTCCAGCTACCCGTAAAGATCCAGCAACCACTTGATGTCGTACCGTCATCACGTAATTGAGCAAAGGAGCTAAGTAATTCGCCTTTTTTAACAATCACGTTGCCATCTGCATCTTTCAAGTCAACTAAAGCATAGCCATTGTTTTCTTGAGCGACTTCTTCCGGAGTTGGATTATCACGGTCAAAGTAGTTCCAAGTCATACTCAGAACCTGCTCTGGCACAGCACCACCTTCGGCAGCATATAACTGACGCATACGATGGAAAATCCCCGAAAGAATTTCACCATCACTAATGGCTTCGCCCGGAGCATCCGCACCTTTCCAGTGCCATTGTAACCAACGAGCTGAGTTAACAATCGAGCCATTTTCTTCAGCAAAACAACAAGAAGGTAGACGGAATACCGTAGTTTGGATTTCTTCCGGTTTCACATCGTTCATTTCGCCGTGGTTTTGCCAGAAATTGGATGTTTCCGTATTCAGCGGGTCAACGGTAATTAAATACTTCAACTTAGAAAGTGATTTAATGACTTTGTTTTTATTCGGGAATGAAGCAACCGGGTTAAAGCCTTGGCAGATATAACCGTTAACTTCCCCCTTATCCATCATTTCGAAATAACGCAACACATCGTAGCCTTGATCCCATTTCGGTAATAAATCAAAGCCCCAGTCATTTTCTTTCTGCGCTTTATCACCATAAAAAGTTTTCATCATACTGACGAAAAATTTCGGATAGTTGCTCCAATAGTTAACTTGGCCTGCAACCGTCGCTTTCGGTGTATTGGCAGTTAAATAACTGTCTAATGTCGTTTGTTTTTCGGATGGTAAGGTCAAATAACCCGGCAAGCTTTGAGATAGCAAGCCTAAGTCAGTTAACCCTTGGATATTGGAGTGCCCGCGCAGTGCGTTTACACCACCGCCTAGCATCCCCATATTACCCAGAAGTAACTGGATCATCGCCATAGTACGAATGTTTTGGGCACCAACAGTATGTTGTGTCCAACCTAATGCGTACAAGAACGAAGCGGTTTTATCTTTAGCACTCGTTTCTGCAAGGTATTCACAGACTTGCAAGAAGTCTTTAATTGGCGTACCACAGATGTTATTCACCACTTCAGGTGTATAACGGCTGACGTGCTCTTTTAATAGATTTAGCACACAACGTGGGTGTTTCAGAGTCGGATCGCGCAGCGCAAGGCCGTTTTCATCCATCTCATAGTTCCACGTGGTTTTGTCGTATTGACGTTTTTCTTCGTCATAACCTGTAAACAGGCCGTCATCAAAACCATAATCTTCACGAATAACTAAACTGGCGTTGGTATACGCTTCCACGTATTCACGCTGAATTTTTTCATTATCCAATAAGTATTTGATAACACCAGACAAGAACGCAATATCAGTACCTGAGCGAATAGGCGTGTAAAAATCCGCCACTGCCGCAGTACGGGTAAAGCGAGGGTCAATAACGATTAGTTTGGCTTTATTATGGATTTTAGCTTCCATCGCCCAGCGGAAACCGACTGGATGCGCTTCTGCCGCATTACCACCCATAACGACAACTAGGTTTGCATTTTTAATGTCAACCCAGTGGTTGGTCATCGCACCGCGACCAAATGTTGGAGCAAGACTTGCTACCGTTGGTCCGTGTCAGACACGCGCTTGGTTATCTACGGCAAGCATGCCGAGAGCGCGGGTAAATTTTTGGGTTACAAAGCCGCTTTCATTGCTTCCTGCGGATGCACATAGCATACCGGTGGTTAGCCAACGGTTAACAGTGACACCCTCTTTATTTTTTTCAATAAAGTTCGCATCGCGGTCTTCTTTCATTAACTTAGCGATACGATCAAAGGCTTCATTCCAAGTGATACGTTTCCACTCATTTGTCCCTGGCTCACGCACTTCAGGGTACTTAAGGCGGCTTTCACTGTGGATAAAATCGATAAGTCCAGCACCTTTAGGACAAAGTGCACCACGGTTTACCGGATGATCCGGGTCCCCTTCAATATGGAAAATGCTTTCTTTCGCATTTTTCGCGCCATCACCAAGGCTGTACATTAACAGCCCACAGCCGACAGAACAGTAGGTACAGGTATTTCTGGTTTCCTTCGCACGCAGTAATTTATACTGGCGCGTTGACGCTAACGCAGTGGCGGGTGCAAACCCTAATGCTGCTGCCGTCGTACCTGCCATACCGCCAGCGCAGATCTTAAAGAACTGCCTTCTGCTGACTTGCATGGGGATCTCCTCATTATACATTGCTCATGTTTACCTAACGCCAATCGCGATAATCAGGTAAACTGTTCTTATTCAACGTCTTCCCTATCGTATCCAGGTACATTGCCTGGCAAATGGTGTAAATTCTTTTTACCCATAATTAATATTATGTATCATTAATGCTAGGAATTCATCTAATGTATGAAACAAATACTACAAATGACTCCAAATTAACTAAAATGATTGGCTTAAATCACACAAGTGTGCAACAAAAAGGCAACCTTAACTCACCCGTTAATGATTATGTTGCAGAAGAATATCCTGTCGCTCTAGTGTTCAATGGCATATCACATGTTGTTATGATGGCAACGCCAAAAGATTTAGCGGATTTTGCCGTCGGGTTTGCACTTTCAGAAGGGATAATACAGTCAGGTGATGAAATACGTGGAATTGATATCGTTGAAGGCTGTAACCGAGGAATTGAAGTACAGGTTGAATTATCTAGCCGCCGATTTATGGAGCTAAAAGAACGCCGCCGTAATTTAGCAGGGCGTACAGGCTGTGGTATTTGTGGTACCGAACAACTCGATGAAATTTTTAAACCCATCGCTCCCCTACCTTTTACACAAACATTTTCCTTGTCTTACTTAGATAACGCGCTACATGAATTGAAAAAGGTACAAGAAATAGGTGCCCTAACGGGCTGTACCCACGCCGCCGCATGGATATCACCAGAAGGTTTATTAGTGGGGGGATGCGAAGATGTCGGTCGCCATGTCGCACTTGATAAACTACTCGGAATGAAGCATCGTAACCAATGGCAACAAGGTGCTGTATTGGTTTCTAGCCGCGCAAGTTATGAAATGGTACAAAAAGCCGCCAGTTGCGGTGCGGAAATTTTATTTGCCGTTTCTGCTGCCACGGCACTCGCTATCGAAGTGGCGGAAAAAGCCAATTTAACCTTAGTCGGTTTTTGCCGTCAGGGGAAAGCCACCGTGTTTACCCATCCGAGTCGGGTAAAGGATTAATCCCAACCTTTTTTTAATCGTGCGGCTTTATGATGTAACCCTGATAAAATTGAGTCTGCAATGTGCTTAGGGAAATTGGTTGGAAGCTGTTCCCTAACCTTTGTAATAACACTTTCCATTTGCTCATCAAACTCAATTAAGATTTTTTCCATTTCAGTGCGGTCAAAACCAACCTCCTTGGCCGTTGCAAAAAAATGCCTTGGAAAAATTTGCTCTATATTGTATTTCATCTCCCTTGTTCCCTTCAGCCCCATAGCCAATTTGGCATCTCTAGGGTTAATTCCCCTCCCCCCATAACTAGGATACATGGACAAAATATCGTAAAAAGGTGTTAACTGATAACGGCCTTCAGGTTCAATAAATAATGAAAAATTTTTAGCATGGCCATCCGTCGCTGCAAGTAACCAAAACAAAACCTGGCTCTTCATAAACTGATATCTATCTTTCTCTGCATTTATTGAACCTAATAAGTAATTCATAATTTCAGAAATACCCGGTCCACCATGATTTTGATATTTTCTTGCCGGTGAAATATTCAATGTTTGACAAAAATCTTCTTGTGGTAAACGCATAATCCACGAGGAATCAGAAGAATATTTACGATCAAAACGTTCAACCGCTAACGCCTTTATTTCACCTACATTTAAAATAAAACTATGGGGCACATCATTTAAACTGATGAGCCCCAGTACTTGAGCGAATAAAGTCACCTACCCAATAACCATTCATATATACATGCAAAGTCGCCATCACCACTCCTCCTTCCATCCAGAGTTTGAGTTTGATGAGCCACTTTCATTTCGCGGTTTAATATCGAGTTCTAAATTTAGGGCAGATAAAATCTTAAAGAAGGTTTCTAATTTGGTAGAGTCAGGAGAGAGTTCAAAACTGGAGACGGTATCTTGCCGAATACCCACTTTACTTGCGACTTTACTTTGAGATAATTTTTTCGTCTCTCTGACATCCTTCATATAAGCACTAAGTTGTCGGGTATTGGTCACTTTCATTTTAACACCTACCTTGTTTGGCACTAATGATATTTACCTGCTATAACCGGTAAAATATAAATAACACGCTATAGAGTGTAGAAATATATCGATAAGTATCATTCAAAGATAGACACAATACTGAGCCTTAAAGCGAGTGCAGCATCCACAAATTAGGCTCAATATATTCAACTTGTTGGCGCTGAATATCAACAGTAACTGGCACCAAAGCGTTGGGTACAATATATTGCCCTGATTGCGGGAAATACATGCCTGTCCATGATTGCCAATCAGCAATTGAGCCTGTAATGACCATTGAACGATGAACGGGCTGTAGTACCGTGGCACCCAACCGCCAATGCGTTCTGATCCACGGGTCAAAAGGCTCTCCTCGCTCATTTTGCCAGCCGCAATACGCCTCAAAATCCTGTAATGGATAACAATGTTTTAATGTTGGGCGAACAGGCACAATCACCGCTTTTGCCGCATATTCTTTTGCTGCGTGTTTTAATGCATTAATCAATAAAGCAGGGATTTGACACCCACGATATTGCGGGTCAACCGTCACAGAAAGTGCCGAAATATAAGGCTCTCCGCCTTGTTGATTTTCCATCGCGAAGTTAAAAATCGCATCCCAGCCCATTTCCGCTAATTTGCTAAAATCACCATAAGGCCATAAAAAAGGCACAGAGCGAATAATACCAATGACCCGCTCCTCTTCGTTCTCATTTACAGTGGCAATAAATTGAAAATAAGAATTGGGCTCTTCATCAAGCCTGTTCCAATATTCATCACATACCGATGATTGGCTCATAAACTGAGGCCATAACTTATCAAGAAATAACTCGCACTCTTCTATTAAGTCAGGGCGTTGAGCGTAACTTTGAGTGTTAACTTGCAATAACTTATCCATGCTTTTATCTGTTAGTTGGTTTAATCGACCATTTTAGAAAAATAAAAACACTAAATGCTTAATATTGGATTAAGACGACAAAAAAGAAAGGAAACCTACACAACGCCGTGTAGGTTAATACGATACCGTATTACTTCCCAATACAAAAACTTGAGAAAATACGGCCTAATAAATCATCAGAGGTAAACTCCCCCGTGATTTCGCTGAGTTCTAATTGGGCTAGACGCAACTCTTCAGCCAAAAGCTCACCGGAGCGGGCATTCACTAACTGGTCATAGCCCTGTTCTAGGTGAACTGCGGCCGCATTCAATGCTTGTAAATGGCGGCTACGTGCCAAGAAACCACCCTCTGTATTACTATTAAAGCCAACCGCTTCTTTTAGATGATCCCGCAATAAATCAATACCATTTTCTTCTCGAGCAGATAAACGGATTAATGGGTAACGAGTGTTATCAATAAACTCAACCGGCTCCCCGGTCATGTCTGCTTTATTACGGATCACAGTTACGGGTAGCTCATCGGGTAGGCGTGCCATAAATTCGGGCCAAATCTCTTGTGGCTCAGTGGCATCAGTCGTGGTGCTATCCACCATAAACAGCACATGGTCAGCCTGTTCAATCTCCTTCCATGCACGCTCGATACCTATACGCTCAACTTCATCACTGGCTTCCCGTAGGCCTGCTGTATCAATGATATGTAATGGCATTCCATCAATATGTATATGTTCACGCAACACATCACGGGTTGTACCCGCTATATCCGTGACAATCGCTGCCTCTCGCCCTGCTAACGCATTCAGTAAGCTAGATTTACCGGCGTTTGGACGCCCAGCAATCACCACTTTCATCCCTTCTCGCAACAAACTACCTTGGCGAGCTTGGGAGCGAACCTGTTCTAAATCGGCAACCACTTCATTAAGCTTGGCTTCAATTTTACCATCAGATAGAAAATCAATTTCTTCATCGGGAAAATCAATCGCTGCTTCCACATAGATGCGCAAGTGAGTGAGTGCTTCCACTAATTGGTGAATATGGGAAGAAAAAGCCCCCTGTAAGGAGTTCATTGCAGAACGCGCAGCTTGCTCTGAACTCGCATCGATTAAATCGGCAATCGCCTCAGCTTGGGCTAAATCAAGCTTATCATTCAAAAATGCACGCTCAGAAAACTCACCCGGATTTGCTATACGAATACCATCAATAGTGAGTATTCTTCTTAGCAATAAATCAAGAATGACCGGACCACCGTGTCCTTGTAGTTCAAGGACATCTTCCCCTGTAAAGGAATTTGGCCCAGGGAAGTAAAGCGCAATACCTTGGTCAAGGACAGAACCTTCTACATCACGAAAAGGGAGATAATCCGCATAACGTGGCTTAGGGAGTTTACCCAACACGGTTTCAGCCACTAATGCAGCTTTTGGGCCAGATATACGTAAAATACCGACACCACCACGACCGGGAGGTGTTGCCTGTGCGACGATAGTATCGTTGATTTGCATGAGGTTTCTCTGTCTTTGACTTGAAAACTGTTTTTTGAAAATAATTAAGGCGACCATAATTGGTCGCCTTAATACTACTATAGAATCTCGCTTTGTGAAGCCATTCTCAATTTACTGAGAAGCGAAATTATTTTTTCTCTTTTTTATCGCGACTGTGTAGACCACGTTTTTCCAGACCACGGTAAATCACTTGTTGCTGGATAATAGTGACTAAGTTACTCACGATATAATACAGAACCAGACCTGATGGGAACCACAGGAAGAAAATAGTAAACACGACAGGCATGTACGTCATGATCTTCTGCTGCATTGGGTCAGTCACAGCGGTCGGTGACATTTTCTGGATAACAAACATCGTCACACCCATCAATACTGGCAGGATGTAATACGGGTCTTGCGCAGACAAGTCTTGGATCCAACCGAAGAATGGGGCGTGACGCAGTTCAACAGAACCCATCAACATATAATAAAGTGCAAGGAATATTGGCATTTGGATCAGCAGAGGTAAACATCCACCCAGTGGGTTTACTTTTTCTGCTTTATACATCGCCATCATTTCTTGGCTCATACGCTGTTTGTCATCACCAATACGCTCACGCATCGCAGCCAATTTTGGTTGCAGTAAACGCATTTTCGCCATTGAGGTATATTGCGCTTTAGTCAGTGGGTACATAATACCACGGACGATAAAGGTAATAACAATGATGGCAATACCCCAGTTACCCACGAAACCGTGAATAAATTTCAACAGTTTGAACAGAGGCTGAGAGATAAACCATAACCAACCGTAATCTACGGTCAAATCTAAATGAGGAGCAACTGCCGCCATTTCAGATTGAATTTCTGGACCAACCCATAACGTTGATGAATAAGTACCTGCACCATTTGCAGCAATGGTCATTGGTTCACTCTTATAACCAATAATGGCAGATTTTTTATCAAGGTCGATGGTATAGAAGGTGCTCTTTTCAGAACTTGCAGGGATCCATGCGGTTGCAAAATATTGTTGCAACATCGCGACCCAGCCACCTTTAGTGGTCAAATCAAGGCTTTTATCTTCGATGTCACCAAAGCTATATTTTTTATAGTTGTTTTCATCTGAAGAGTAAGCTGCACCACGGTAAGTATGCAAAGCAAAATTACTGCTACCTGTATCACGCTCTTTTGGTAACTCGATAGTTTGTTTCAACTGACCGAAGAAAGCGAGACTTAAAGGTTGAGCTGTCGGGTTTTGAATACTGTATTCAACTTCAACAGTGTATTGGCCACGTTTCACAATATACGTTTTCTGATAAACAACACCGTTGCTATCTGTAAATGTCATTGGAACACGTAACACATCCTGACCGTTCTCTAAAACGAAAGTTGCAGAGTCTGTAGAGTACAGTGGACGTTCGCCATTATTATTTGCGGGGTTGTCTGGGCCATGAAGGCCAATCAAACCACTTTGTGCCTGGTAGACAAAGCCTGGGTTAGTTTCCAGTAAACGGAAAGGGTCTTCCGAATGAAGGGTCGCAGGATAGGCTAACAGGTCAGCCTCATCGATATCACCGCCACGAGTATTGATACGAATATCCAATACATCTGTTTTGACTGTGATGAGCTTACCTTGCCCGCTGCCAGTTACGGCTTGAGCATCACTGCTTGGCATATCCGCTTGTTGCGTAGTTTGAACAGTTTTAACTTCCTGAGCAACTTTATCGCTCTCCCAGGCCTGCCAAACTAAGAACGACACGAACAACAAAGCGATGAGTAGAAGATTGCGTTGCGAATCCATCGTTATAATTCTCTATTATCATCAGTTTTTCTAGGTGGGACAGGATCATCTCCACCAGCGTGTAAAGGGTGGCATTTTAATATGCGTTTCGCCGTTAACCAACTCCCTTTTAGCATACCAAACCTGCGCAATGCCTCAATTCCGTAATTTGAACATGTGGGATTGAAGCGACAACGAGGCCCTAACAACGGGCTAATCACCAGTTGGTAGCCTCTGATCAGCATGATCAGGAATTTTGAGCCAAGCGACGGTGACGACGCCATAACTTATCCAACGATTCCGTAATCTGTTGATTGTCGAGATTAGCGACCCCTTTCCTTACCAATACCACAAAATCCATTGAAGGCAACTCATGTTGATGCAAACGAAAGTATTCACGGGCTAACCGTTTGATACGATTTCGCTCATGAGCTCGTTTAACATTTTTTTTGGCGATGGTAAGACCGATGCGGGGATGCCCCAGCTCGTTTAGGCGACCAAGGATAGTTATCTCTGGGGAACTCGCCCTCTGCGGCTGCTTAAAGACATTATCGAAATGCCTGGGAGTTAACAAACGTAACTCCCGGGTAAAAGCGAGCGTAACCACTGGAATAGAGGGCTAGCTTTATTACTTAGATGAAACGGTCAGACTAGAGCGGCCTTTCGCACGACGGCGAGCCAGAACTTGACGACCATTTTTTGTAGCCATACGAGCACGGAAACCGTGTGAACGGTTGCGCTTCAGTACGGACGGTTGAAAAGTGCGTTTCATAACGATTTCTACCTAACTTTAAAATTTATTACTGATTCAGTAAACGCGTTGGCAACCAGTGAAAACTGATTTACACCTGTGCCTCTATCGCAACAATATAGAAAGAGGCAGGATTGTAATAAAACATAGGGGGTCACGTCAATGAAATGACGCAATCAAACCACTTTTATTTATAGCCTGGCTGACAGGTTTGCCGACATATGTTGTGACAGCCAACTGATTATTTTACTTTCATACTGGCTGACCACCTGCTTTTAACCCCTCTCTCTTTAACGTCAGCGTTAAAATAGAGTAGCGGTACCCAGCAAGTTTACCTCAGTTTTGTGTAAAAATCACATCAGTACTGTACACAGGGAGGAAGATTATACGGACTCCGCCCCAAAGCGCAAGGATCTTGAAGTGATCTGAAAATATTTTTTGATCAAGCAGAATATTTTCGAGAAATCGTCTAAAGTTATCCCCAGCCATGTGGAAAAATAGCGGGTAATGACGATCATCCTGTCTGTTTCTTTATCATAAGAGATGCCTTATCATAAGAGATGCCTTATCACATTTACCTGTGGATAAAAAGCATAAAAACTGTGTAAAAGAATGAAGATCTCTGGCTAATTTTGCGGTATGATCTCGGGTCTATTTCTGATCCACTGATCAGCAATATGCGGTAAGTAAAAATTAATCTAAAACCTCTTTGGGCCATTAATAAAAAGTGATCCTGAGAAAATTCTTGTTTGAATCCGTAATTCTTGTTCCATTGACCTTGTTTAGGGGAGTCCAACGTGTCACTTTCGCTTTGGCAGCAATGTCTTGCCCGATTGCAGGATGAACTACCTGCCACAGAATTCAGTATGTGGATACGCCCCCTTCAAGCTGAATTAAACGACAACACACTGGCACTGTATGCCCCAAATCGTTTTGTTCTCGACTGGGTTAGAGACAAGTACATCAATAATATTAATGAATTATTGAATGACTTTTGTGGAACTGACGCGCCTGCTCTACACTTTGAAGTGGGCAATAAACCGATTGCCGTCGCACCGGCAGCAACGCAAGCACGTACAACAAACCAAGTACCTGCATTTGCCGCGCCGTCAGCTCCGATTAAACCAAGTTGGGATAACTCAGCCAAAGTACAACCGGAAGTCGCTTACCGTTCTAATGTGAACCCTAAGCACACTTTTGATAACTTTGTTGAAGGTAAATCGAACCAATTGGCTCGTGCCGCCGCGAGGCAAGTGGCTGAAAATCCGGGTGGGGCCTATAATCCACTATTCCTTTATGGTGGAACAGGTTTAGGTAAAACTCACTTATTACATGCTGTAGGCAATAGTATTATGGAGCATAAAGCCAACGCACGCGTGGTTTATATGCACTCTGAACGTTTTGTTCAAGATATGGTCAAAGCTCTACAGAATAACGCAATTGAAGAATTTAAACGTTATTACCGTTCTGTAGATGCATTACTTATTGATGATATTCAATTTTTTGCTAACAAAGAGCGTTCACAAGAAGAGTTTTTCCATACTTTTAACGCGTTACTTGAAGGCAATCAGCAAATTATTTTAACATCCGACCGTTATCCAAAAGAGATTAACGGGGTTGAAGATCGCTTAAAGTCACGCTTTGGTTGGGGTTTAACGGTAGCAATCGAACCACCAGAACTCGAAACCCGTGTCGCGATATTAATGAAAAAAGCAGATGAAAATGAAATCCAACTGCCAGGTGAAGTGGCTTTTTTCATCGCAAAACGGCTTCGCTCTAATGTTCGTGAGTTAGAAGGCGCATTAAATCGTGTGATCGCCAACGCAAACTTTACAGGTCGCGCAATTACTATCGATTTTGTACGCGAAGCATTACGTGACCTATTAGCACTACAAGAAAAACTGGTAACTATTGATAATATTCAAAAAACTGTTGCTGAATATTATAAAATTAAAGTGGCAGATTTACTGTCGAAACGCCGTTCTCGTTCTGTCGCTCGTCCGCGTCAGATGGCAATGGCCTTGGCAAAAGAGCTGACCAACCATAGTTTACCTGAAATCGGGGATGCCTTTGGCGGCCGTGACCATACCACGGTATTACACGCTTGTCGTAAAATTGAACAGTTACGGGAAGAGAGCCATGACATCAAAGAAGATTTTTCTAATTTAATCAGAACATTATCATCTTAATTGCTATGAAATTTATTATAGAACGCGAGCAGTTATTAAAACCGTTACAACAGGTTAGTGGTCCTTTAGGTGGGCGTCCAACTCTGCCTATTTTAGGTAACCTTTTATTACAGGTAAAAGAAGGCACCCTCCAACTCACTGGAACCGACCTTGAAATGGAGATGATGGCCAACGTTCCTCTAACGCAGGAACATGAAGTTGGTGCAACAACGGTGCCTGCACGCAAGTTTTTTGATATCTGGCGTGGTTTACCTGAAGGTTCTGAAATTCTAGTAGAACTCAATGATGATAGACTGCTCGTCCGTTCTGGTCGTAGCCGCTTTTCATTATCTACTTTGCCAGCAGCAGACTTTCCAAACCTAGATGATTGGCAAAGTGAAGTTGAATTTTCTCTTCCTCAGTCAATACTGAAACGTTTAATTGAAGCAACTCAGTTTTCCATGGCACACCAAGATGTGCGTTATTATCTCAACGGAATGCTATTTGAAACTGAAGACTCAATGCTGAGAACCGTTTCAACCGATGGGCACAGGCTAGCAGTTTGTGCGATGGACATCGGTCAATCTTTACCTTCTCATTCGGTAATTGTTCCTCGTAAAGGGGTGATTGAGTTAATGCGCTTGTTAGATGGTGGCGATTCACCATTACAACTGCAAATCGGTAGCAATAACATACGCGCCCACGTAGGGGATTTTATTTTTACCTCTAAATTGGTTGATGGTCGCTTCCCTGATTATCGCCGTGTGTTACCGAAAAACCCAAATAAAACATTAGAAGCTCGTTGTGACTTACTAAAACAGGCATTTTCCCGTGCGGCGATTTTATCCAATGAAAAATTCCGCGGAGTACGCTTATATTTTAGTGAAAACCAATTACGCATCACAGCAAATAACCCTGAGCAAGAAGAAGCTGAAGAAATTGTTGATGTTAGCTATCAGGGAACTGAGATGGAAATTGGTTTTAACGTCAGCTACATCTTAGATGTCTTAAATGCACTGAAAAGTGAAAACGTGCAGCTATTATTAACCGATGCAGTTTCCAGTGTGCAAATTGAAGACGCTGAAAGCAAAGCGGCGGTATATGTTGTCATGCCAATGCGTTTATAATCGGTATTTATGATCCTTTCGCGTTTATTAATCCGCGATTTTCGAAATATTGAAAATGCGGATCTCGCCCTTGCTAATGGGTTCAATTTTTTAATTGGCCCAAACGGGAGTGGCAAAACTAGTATACTGGAAGCAGTGTACACCTTAGGTCATGGCCGCGCATTTCGCAGTATTCAAGCGAATCGTGTTATTCGTCATGAGCAAGAACAATTTATTCTTCATGGTAAACTTAGCCATCTAGATAAAAATCGTAATGACCTTTCATTGGGGTTAAGCAAAAATCGCGAGGGTGACAGTAAAGTTCGCATAGACGGCACCGACGGCCATAAAATTGCAGAGCTTGCAAAACTGTTGCCGATGCAATTAATTACCCCAGAAGGTTTTACACTACTCAATGGCGGCCCGAAATATCGTCGAGCCTTCATTGATTGGGGCTGTTTTCACAATGATCCGTTGTTTTTTTCAGTATGGTCTGATTTAAAACGGTTATTAAAGCAGCGAAATGCGGCTTTACGCCAAGTTACCCGTTACGAACAAATACGTCACTGGGATAAACAACTGGCGCCAATTTCAGAGCAAATTAGCCAATGGCGTCATGACTACATCGCAGGTATTGCCGAAAATATAGAGCAAACCTGTCAGCAGTTTTTACCCGAATTTTCACTCTCGGTATCCTTTCAGCGCGGTTGGGATAAAGAAATTGATTATTCAGAACAATTAGAGCGCCAATTTGAGCGTGATAGAGCACTAACCTATACCGCTTCAGGGCCACATAAAGCAGATTTGCGTATTCGTGCAAATGGTACCCCTGTAGAAGATATGCTTTCTCGGGGCCAACTAAAGCTATTAATGTGTGCATTAAGGTTAGCGCAGGGTGAGTTTTTCACTCGTCAGAGCGGGCAAAGGTGCCTGTATCTGCTGGATGATTTTGCCTCCGAGCTTGATGCGGGTCGCCGCCAATTGTTAGCGACACGTCTCAAAGCTACGCAAGCACAAGTGTTTGTCAGTGCCATTACAGCTGAACAAGTTAATGATATGATAGACGCAAACAGTAAGATGTTTAGTGTAGAACATGGCAAAATAGAAGTTCAACCTCAGGAATAGAAAGAGCAGGAAACGTTGATGTCGAATACATATGACTCCTCAAGTATCAAGGTATTAAAAGGACTGGATGCGGTGCGTAAGCGCCCGGGCATGTATATCGGTGATACAGACGATGGAACAGGTCTTCATCACATGGTTTTCGAGGTTGTCGACAACGCTATCGACGAAGCCCTCGCAGGCTTCTGTGACGATATCGTGATCACTATCCATGCCGATAACTCTATCTCCGTACAGGATGATGGACGTGGGATACCAACAGGTATACACGAAGAAGAAGGTGTCTCTGCTGCAGAAGTTATCATGACTGTCCTGCACGCAGGGGGGAAATTTGATGACAACTCCTATAAAGTCTCCGGTGGTTTACACGGAGTTGGGGTTTCTGTTGTTAACGCCTTATCTGAAAAACTTGAACTGGTCATTCGTCGTGACGGTAAAGTTCATGAGCAAATTTATAAACACGGTGAACCACAAGGTCCTCTGACTGTTGTTGGGGAAACAGACATAACAGGTACTCTCGTACGTTTTTGGCCAAGTATGGATACCTTTAAAGGTGTCACAGAATTCGAGTATGATATTTTAGCTAAACGTCTTCGTGAGCTATCATTCTTAAACTCTGGGGTATCAATCAGGCTTATTGATAAACGTGATGGGAAAGAAGACCATTTCCATTACGAAGGTGGTATCAAAGCCTTTGTTGAATATTTAAGTCGCAATAAAACGCCAATTCATCCGTCAGTATTTTATTTCTCTACAGAAAAAGACGGTATTGGTGTTGAAGTTTCAATGCAATGGAATGATGGCTTCCAAGAAAATGTGTACTGCTACACCAATAACATCCCACAACGTGATGGTGGTACTCACTTAGCTGGTTTCCGTGCAGCGATGACCCGCACATTAAATAACTACATGGAAAAAGAAGGCTATCAGAAGAAAAGCAAAGTCAACGCTACAGGTGATGATGCGCGTGAAGGCCTAATTGCTGTTATTTCCGTGAAAGTTCCAGACCCTAAATTCTCATCACAAACCAAAGAAAAACTAGTTTCTTCTGAGGTAAAAACTGCCGTTGAAACCATCATGAACGAGCGGTTGGTTGAGTATTTACTGGAAAACCCGAATGACGCTAAAATTGTTGTCGGTAAAATTATCGATGCCGCTCGTGCTCGTGAAGCCGCACGTAAAGCACGTGAAATGACACGCCGTAAAGGTGCGTTAGACTTAGCCGGCCTACCGGGTAAATTAGCAGACTGCCAAGAACGTGACCCAGCATTATCTGAACTCTACTTAGTGGAAGGGGACTCTGCGGGCGGCTCAGCAAAACAAGGCCGTAACCGTAAAAACCAAGCTATTTTGCCACTAAAAGGTAAAATTCTTAATGTTGAAAAAGCGCGTTTCGATAAAATGCTTTCTTCACAAGAAGTTGCCACTCTTATCACAGCATTAGGTTGTGGCATCGGACGTGATGAGTACAACCCAGACAAACTGCGTTATCATAGCATTATTATCATGACGGATGCGGACGTCGATGGTTCACACATTCGTACACTGCTATTAACCTTCTTCTATCGTCAAATGCCTGAAATTGTTGAACGCGGTCATATCTTTATCGCTCAGCCGCCACTGTATAAAGTAAAACGTGGCAAACAAGAGCAATACATAAAAGATGACGATGCGATGGACGATTATCTTATTTCTATCGCCCTTGATGGTGCAGAGTTACATCTCAGTGCCGACGCTCCAGCAATGAAAGGTGAAGAATTAGAAAAGCTGGTTGTCGAATATAATGCGGCTCACCGTATTATTCGTCGCCTTGAGCGCTTATACCCACAAGCCTTACTCAACAGCTTAGTTTATCAGTCTACGCTGACTGAGGAAGACTTAAAAGAAAACGCAAAAGTTGAAGAATGGGCTCAAACATTAGTTAAGCGCTTAGAAGACAATGAGCAATTCGGCAGCACATATAGCTACATAATTAAAGAAAATCGTGAGCGCCAATTATTTGAGCCAACAATCCGTATTCGCACTCACGGTGTTGATACTGATTACAACCTCGACTTCGATTTTGTTCACGGTAGCGAGTATCGCCGTATCACTCATTTAGGCGACTTAATCAGTGGCTTAATTGAAGAAGGGGCGTATATCCAACGTGGTGAGCGTCGTCAGAATATTGATAACTTTGAAGAAGCTCTCGCTTGGCTATCTCGTGAATCGCGTCGTGGTCTGTATGTACAGCGTTATAAAGGTCTTGGTGAAATGAACCCAGAACAGCTTTGGGAAACCACCATGAACCCTGAAACTCGCCGTATGATGCGCGTAACCGTAAAAGATGCTATCGCAACAGATTTACTCTTTACTACATTGATGGGTGATGCTGTTGAACCTCGCCGTGCATTTATTGAAGAGAATGCGCTAAAAGCAGCAAATATTGATATTTAATTATTATATTTACTGACTAATATTAAATAACTCCACTCGAAAGTGTGGGGTTATTTTTTTCTTTATTTCCCCTACTTATTTGCTCACTGAACATGACATTCAGCAGCCCTCTTATTTTAAAATAAGCAATAACTCATTAATTTATTAGCCGATTATGGTAAGTCTTTATCTAAAAGCGACCATCACAGTGATATTGAGATCCAAATTGCTCTCTCTTTTAACAAAGTTTCTTCGCTGCCATTTTCTTGGTAGGGAAAAGCTCATGACTTAACCTCACGAGATTTTACAGTTTTTTACGCCACTATTTTGATTATCTTATCTTTTTATGTGCTATAAACGGTTAATACCCTAAGTTAATTAGATGTTAATGGTTAAATCCATATGTTCAATAACCCAACACACTCAAGGTAAAAGCAAAATACGTAATAAGAAAACAATGATACGACAACTGATTATCCCTATTTATTTTTTGTTGCTCTCATCCATCCCTGTTTTTTTCAGTGGTGATGCGAATGTGATGGCAGACACTGCGATTATCATTTCTGGCACACTCATTATGCTTCTGTGTGCTGGCGTATATCGGTTCCTTATCGGAAAAATATTCACGGTTTTCGTCTCATTGCTTTGGGCGTTAAATCTTTCAGTCTCATTTTTCTTTTACAAAAAACACGATATTCGGTTTTCCTCTTCAATTGCCGAAACCTTTATTAATACCAATAGTAGCGAAACGGTGGGGATGCTCTCCTACAATATTGGTTATGTGATCTTTTATTTGTTTGTTTTTTCAGTGTATTTATTAAGCATCCATAAATGTGCTAAATATATAAACCGCCGTACGACAATGATTAGTATCGCGATGTTATGTGGTTACCTCTTAGCAATCCCTGCTTATTACGCGTCATTACTCAATAAACCAGATAGCTCATTGTTAATAACCGAAAAATATTTGCTCAACACGCCATTTTACAATGCAGCTGCTCTCGTCAAAAACTTGTATGAAAACCGCGGCATAAAAAAAATCTCATCCCAAATCGTATCATTTGACTATGAGAAAAAAGATACTGAAGCACAAATCTATGTTCTCGTCATTGGCGAATCCCTACGTCGTGACCATATGGGTTTATATGGCTATCAATATGATACAACCCCTAATCTAGATAATCGTCAGTCACAGCTTTTGGTATTCCAACAAGCTTATTCTCCTGCTCCGGTCACCATATTGTCAGTGCCAATCTCACTGTCTAATATTCGCTTTGACCAAATGCAGGATAAATCACACTATGCTGACAATATTATTTCATTAGCCAATCATGCGGGTTTTAAAACCTATTGGATAAGTAACCAAGGAAAAACCAATAAACGAACCAGTGTCATCTCTGCGATAGCTAACATGGCTCAAAAGAAAAAATGGAATGAATTCGTGGGTTATGATGAGGAAATTCAAGACCATTTTAATGATGCGATTAACGACCCAACAGACAAGAAAAAACTGATCATCCTACATACTTATGGGAGCCATGAGCCTGCGTGTAACCGTTTTCCAGAAAAAGAGTTAAAAAAATTCAGTGAACAAGAAGATGATAATTGTTATGACAGCTCTATCGCTTATACCGATAAATTTATCGAAAACTTACTCCAACAGCTAGACGGGAAGCCCGCTTCGTTGATGTACTTTTCAGACCATGCATTACAACGATTAGACAGTGATAACAATATTCACTACCACCATGGCGTAAATAACCCAAGAAAAGAAGCTTATGAGATACCCTTATTAATCTGGTACAGCCAAACCATACCAAAACCGGCATTAAACCCACGAGCTTTGGGTCAACCCTATTCAACTGCTAATAATTATTGGTTAATTAGTGACTGGTTAGGAATACAACAGCATGCATCACAAGCTTGTTTATCTCCCATGCGTGAATGCTATCAACCCAATAACAACATTCAGGTGATTGATGGCAACCGTAACATATTACCGGTTAATCAATTACCATCGGAAACAAAAGACCCTCAATAAAAGCTAAAAATATTTGGCATTATCTAAAGAAAAATAGTGGCATCATGGAAGTCGCCAATACTGTTCGCCCTAGTATTGCCAATAATACAGTGGGTCATAATATAAAACTGCTTGAGGAAACGTGAATATACTTCCCCCTAATGATGTTTCAATACCTAAAAAAACCGTATTTTCTATCCAGTGAAGTATATTGAATTAAAGGTTATTCATCACCAAAATACATAATGGCGTCATATCAAGACGCCATTATTCGTGTACAACAAGAATATCCCCTTGGGTAAAGCCAACATATTTTTATATGCAGGCCTATATAACCCACCGACATTCATTAAGGAATTATAATAAAATCCTTAACATACGGCGAAGAGGCTCAGCGGCTCCCCACAGTAATTGGTCACCAACAGTAAAGGCTGATAAATACTCAGGCCCCATATTCAATTTGCGTAAGCGGCCAACTGGCGTACTTAATGTACCAGTCACTGCAGCAGGTGTCAGTTCACGCATTGTGATTTCTCTATCATTTGGAACGACTTTTACCCACTCATTATGAGAAGCCAGTAATTGTTCAACCTCTTTTAACGGCACATCTTTTTTCAATTTCAATGTAAAGGCTTGGCTATGGCAACGAAGTGCGCCAATACGAACACACAAACCATCAACAGGGATAATATTTTTACCTGTTGCCAATATTTTGTTAGATTCCGCTTGGCCTTTCCACTCTTCACGGCTTTGGCCATTTTCTAGCGCTTTATCAATCCATGGGATTAAGCTTCCTGCTAGTGGGACACCAAACGCATCTGTTGGCATCGCGCCACTGCGTGTAAAATCAGTGACTTTCTTCTCAATATCTAAAATAGCAGAGGCTGGGTCTTGCAGTTCTTTGACCACTTGTGTGTGCAAAGACCCCATTTGTGCCAGTAGCTCACGCATATTACGTGCACCTGCACCTGATGCGGCTTGATAAGTTGCAACTGACGCCCATTCCACTAAATTATTCGTGAACAAACCACCTAAAGACATCAACATCAAACTAACTGTACAGTTACCACCAACAAAGGTCTTAATACCTTTATTCAAACCATCTTGAATGTGTTGGTTATTCACTGGGTCAAGAATGATAGTCGCATCATCATTCATACGTAATGAAGATGCTGCGTCAATCCAGTAGCCATCCCAGCCTGCGGCTCTGAGCTTCGGATAGACATCATTAGTATAATCACCACCTTGGCAGCTAATAATAACATCTAGCGCTTTCAATGCATCGATATCAAAGGCATCTTGTAAAACACTTCGATGACCACCATAAGTTGGTGCTTCTGCACCTTGTTGTGACGTCGTAAAAAATACAGGGCGGATCGCATCAAAATCACGTTCTTCTACCATTCTCTGCATCAATACTGAACCGACCATACCGCGCCAACCAACAAACCCTACATTTTTCATTTTTATTCACCCTGTTTGTTTAAAGTTTTACCAAAAAATTTCCTGTTCCAACTTAATAAGAAGCAATACCGCATTTTTGTCATTTATAAGAGGCTCATGAAAGCTGGAGCTAGAAATTTTTCGGATATATTAAACCTGACAAAATATGCATCAGTGTGCAAGTGAATTTCATCACTAATAGTAAGAAGATTAGTAATAAAGCTAATACTCCTCCTAAAACACATGAATATCTTATTTCCATTTTGGAAAATGCTGTTTTCTAATTAATCCATTCGTTATATCATTCACTCAGCTTAAAATTAGAATAATCCCTCTCACAGTACAGCTTATCTCATGACCAAATATGTTCTTTTTAGCTTTTGGATAGTCCTTATCTATCCCCTTGGTGTCGACCTTCACTTAACGGGTATTCCTTATATAGCCGCTGACTTAAGCGCTAGTGAAAGCCAACTTCATGTCGCATTTTCTATTTACCTTGCAGGCATGGCATCCACAATGCTCATTGGGGGATGGTTCGCCGACCATGTTGGCCGTAAACCCGTGGTCTTAGTGGGGACGGCAATATTTGCCATTTCCTCTGTCATGGCAGGAAACTCGACATCGATTGACCTATTTTTGATGGCTCGCTTCCTACAAGGCATCGGCGCTGGTTTCTGTTATGTGGTGACTTTCGCTATTTTACGAGATGTACTTAGTCCACAAAGGCGGACTAAAGTCTTAGCGGCAATGAATGGCGTGACTTGTATCGCCCCCGTACTTGCCCCTGTCATTGGGTTTGCCATTTTACTGGTCTACCATTGGTCAATGATGTTTTACTTTATGGCTGCTTATGCGGTACTGAGTATGGTTTTCTGCTTAGTGTCGATAAAAGAAACTAAACCTGCGGCTCGCCAAGAAACCAAACACACCACATCATCGCCAGACACCACAGAAAAAATCTTCAATTTATTCTTTGTCACTCGTTTGATTATTTCTTGCTTTGGAATGGCGGTGATCCTGACCTATGTGAATGTCGCACCGATTATCCTGATGGGTAATCTAGGTTTTACCACGGGTCAATATTCCACAGCTATGACCGTTCTAGCAATGGTGAGTATGGGGACTTCGTTCTTAATGCCAAAATTGCTATCAACATTTAATAGCCAATCACTGCTCAATACTGCCCTTGGGTTATTTTTATTCAATGCCGTTGTTTTATCTGTGTATCTCTTTACGTTTAACAACCTGATTTTGCTATTTATTGTTTTTGCTTGTAGCGGAATGGGTTTTTCAATGCAATTTGGGATTATTATGAGCCAAGCGCTATCCCCATTTGCCAGAAAAGCCGGTATTGCAAGCTCCATTTTAGCCATTTCGCAACTCAGCTTCGCCTCTTTGTATATTTGGCTAATGGGGGCAATTGGCATACCATCAATCAGTATGTTGCTAATTATCCTATTAGCAGCAGGTACTATGGGCATAATCTTGCTCAGAGTTCCCGCCACACAAGTCAATGAAAAGGTAATAGCATGTGAATAAACAATTGCATCGTTTAGACTTAAATTTACTGGTTATTTTGCAATATTTAATGGAAGAGCGGAGTGTTAGCCTCGTAGCTCAACGCCTTGCTATCACGCCATCTTCTGTCAGTAAATCATTGTCTAAACTACGCCAATGGTTTGATGACCCGCTATTTATTCGCAGCCCGCAAGGGCTTCTTCCTACACCATTGATGTATCATATAGAAAAATCACTTCCTGAGTTTTTGAATTTATCCAGCTATATCACTGAAATCCGTGATACTGAAAAACCACGGGGAATGACATTCCGGTTAATGATGGAAGCTCCATTAAATCTGATCATGCTCCATGATTTATCCTTGAATATCCTCAATCAATATCCTGAATCAGACGTCATTATGCGGGATTGGGACTATAATTCACTTGCGGCATTAGTGGCAGGTGATGCCGATATTGGGTTAGTAGGTAGGGAAAGTTTTCACAGCTCAAAAGAGTCAATAAACCACTTACCAAATATCCTTAATTTCGACGTGTTGTTTACTGACCGACCTCTGGCCTTTATTCGCCGAGATCACCCCATTCTAAAAGAAGAATGGAGTTTAGCCAATTTCCTAAAATACCCTCATATTAGCACTGAATTTGGTAATCGTATTCCATGGGCCCTAGATGACTTATTGTCTACAATGGGGCTTAATCGCCAAATTAGCCTTTCATTTTCAACATTTGAACAATCACTGCTGATGGCATCACGACCTGAACACAATCTCATTACCTGTACTCCCGGATACTGCCAACATTATGTGAATAACTTCAAACTTGATCTCGTCTGTCTACCACTCCCCATTGATGACATTCTTTACCAGCAACTCGAAATCCCCTTTTTAGTGTTGTGGCATAAACGCAACTCGTATAATTCCAAAACATTATGGCTAAGAGAACAAATTAAAAATAGCATTCTCAATTTTGTAAATGCATAAAAAATGCCATGGCAAGGAGCATGAATTGCCATGGCAAAAGCAAGAAACACCAGAAAAAATTAACAAGGAGTTAGCCTTGTACAGCTTTAAAACGTGGGTTTGTTTTGCATATCACATACACACGACCACGACGGCGAACAACTTGGCAATCTGGATGACGCGTTTTTGCCGTTTTTAACGAACTCAACACTTTCACGTTTATTTCCCCTCTGTTTGTAAAAAACGCCCGAAACGTTTTTGGAATTGTGCTGTTTTCCCTTCTTGAGAAATCACTTTTTGTTTGCCGGTATAGAATGGGTGCGATTGAGAAGACACATCAAGGGTGACATAAGGGAAAATCTCCCCTTCAAATTCAATCGTTTTTGCCGTTTTTATCGTCGAGCCCACTTTAAAATAAGCATCAACACTTGTGTCATGGAAAACCACTGTACGGTACTGTGGATGTATCCCCTGTTTCATAATAGCCACCTAAATGTTATGTTATAATATAACAATATATTATTTAAAATAACGACGCAACTATTTTATGGACCAACACTATTTCACAAACAACAAAATAAACATAACAAACTGAATTAAAACACTTTATAAGAGAATAAATACTAGAAAAACCAAAAATCTGTTATCACTATTTGATATTTGAATAAAAAATTACCTGATAACTTTATAAGTACTTAATTAATTATTTGGGTAAAAAAACAATGCCTATAGAAACAATACGCACTTTCCCTCGTCATACTGATCAAGTAAATAATTGTCGACCTGAAAATACCTCTTCCTCATTCACTCGTAAAATCAAAATGTTATTTAATTCCCGTTTTCAGTTAGGAGGCGTACCTATTTTTAATGTGTCTAACCCATCAACTAATAGTATTAATACCGATGAGACTGACTCTTCACAGTCTAAAGAACTATTTTCATTAGCTATTAGTATGTATAGCCAGCCAAAAGATAAAATTAATAATTTTGAAAGAGTTATTGTGGTTGGAGACAGCCTGTCAGATTCAGAAGGAAGAATGCTGAAAAAGACACTAGGGCTGCTACCTTCTGCACCACAATACTATAAAGGACGCTTTACTAACGGCTTCACATGGGTAGACTTCCTAACTTCACCAACAGTGATGAGCTACAAAGACAAAAATTCAAATAATACATATCGACCTGTTGAAGTTATCAATAAGGCCGAAGGGGGCGCTGTCTGCGCAACTTACAACCAAAAAAACCCTAAATTTAGATTTATTTCCAATATAAAAAGGCAAATACAAGGTATTAAATTCAATAAGTCAGACCTTGCTATTATCTCTATTGGCTCTAATGATTACATGACATTCAATAAAACAAATACCTATAAAGTCATTTCCAGTCAGCTCAAAGCAATCAATAAAATGATAAAGCATGGTGCACAGAATATCTTAATAATGGGGATACCTGACCCTAGTAAAACCCCCTTTAAGAACGAAAAACCGATGGAATATGAAAATAAAATGAAAATGCTAACTCTTATGCATAATCAAGCATTGGAAAATAGCATAAAAAAATTAAATGCTCTGCATAGTACTAATATCGTCTTTTTTGATATTGATAAAACGATGACAGAGATTTATCAGCAAGCCAAAACCCTTAACTATGAAACAAACCTACCATTTGCTAACGGTTATATTGGTGGAAAAGAACAACTAGATACGGCCCCACCTTATCTATTTAATGATAATGTCCATCCAACACAAGAAGTTCATGCCATTGTGGCACTTAAACTCAATGAATTTATTGCAAAAAATTTTAAATCTCCTGTAGCTCCTACAACAACTGATTAACCCTCACCGAGAGGCGAGTCGTTACACACTGGCCTCTTTTAATCTGTTATTGTTCAATGCAAATCAACCTAAAAACACCTAAAGAAAAATAAAATCTAAAACAATAATTTATCCTCTAGTGATCTTTTGTATAATTAACCTATTACGCACTATCATTTATTATTTATCAAAGAGATACATTAGCTTTTTAATAAATAAACCATTAGGGGAAGGTGAAAATGTATTACGGCTTTGACATGGGCGGAACAAAAATTGAACTTGCTGTCTTTGACAAAGAGTTAAATCAAGTCTGGCAAAAACGTGTTCCTACGCCTAAAAATGACTACCAATCACTGTTAAACGCGTTTCTCACACTCACACAAGAAGCCGATGAAAAATTTAACTGTCTAGGCAAAATAGGAGTTGGTGTGCCAGGTATCGTCAACCATGCTGAAGGCACTGTATTCACAACAAACGTCCCAACTGCGCAATATAAACCTTTAATTCATGACTTGGCTAATATTTTACAGCGCCCAGTCAAAGTGGAAAATGATGCTAATTGTTTTGCTTTATCAGAAGCTTGGGACCCTGAATTCAAACGTTATCCAACCGTCTTAGGCTTAATTCTAGGAACAGGGGTTGGTGGTGGTTTCGTCATAAACGGCAAAGTGCTACCTGGAAAAAATGGGATTGCCGGAGAAATTGGCCACATGAATTTAAGCGTTCGCGGCGCTAAGCTTTTGGGTGATAGAGTCCCTGAAATCATTTGCGGTTGTGGGCAAACCGCTTGCTTTGAAACTTATTTATCTGGCCCCGGCTTTGAACGTATCTATGCTTCGTTTACTGGTAGAAAACATTCAGCAATCGAAATCATTGAACAATATAAGCAAGGTGATATCCAAGCAAAACAGCATGTCGACCGTTATATATCATTGCTTGCAATGTTTATGGGGCAAATCGTCACCGTTTTCGACCCTGATTTAGTCGTTATTGGTGGGGGGCTCTCACAATTTGAAGAAATCTATCAACGACTACCTGAAGTCCTACCACAATATCTTTATGGCATCGCAACATTACCTGCGATTGAAAAAGCACGTTATGGTGACTCTGGTGGGGCTCGAGGGGCAGCATTCCTAAACTTAATTGACTAACTTTGTACTTTTTTGCGCTTCATTAAGCTTTTAGCCAATGAAGCGCAAATTTATCACTTTAATCATTTCTATTTTCCCCATTTTATCCTTTAAATACCACCTCTTTGGTTGAGAATGATTATCATCAACTTAGCTATTAATGATAAAATCATGCTCTGTCAGTAGCTTCTTATTATAAAAAGTACTTTAGGAATAACTTCAGAGGATCACACTGGATATCAATCCAGTATTGTACGAAACTCAAAAATTAAAAGTGCTTATAGACTAGTCTGATACTGTAATTAATTAAAAAATATATTATTACGTTATATTTTTTAATGGTGATAAATTAAACAAGCTGTTCCTGTTTTTGCATACTATGTATACATACTTAGAATAAAGAGAAAATCCTATGAGTTTGTTTTTCCATAACAGCTTGATGTTTCCAACAGTTATCTTTAGCGGCTTACTAATTATTGTGTTGTTTTACTGGTTATGCGCTGCTTTTGGTCTGTTAGATATTGATTTATTCAATGTTGATACTGAATTTGATAGCGGTATTGACGCAACAGGTTTTGCTGGGTGGTTAACAAAACTTGGGTTAGCAGGGGTCCCTGTCACCATTATTCTGACATTATTTACACTGTTTGGTTGGGTGATCACCTACTTTAGTGTTTATGGTTTTATTCGCTTTATTGATTTAAGTCTATTGCGTTATCTTGTTGGTTTTGCTGTATTTGTTATCACGATATTTATCTCACTTCACTTAACCGCCCTTTGCTTAAAACCTGTACGGAATAAACTTATTAGCCTCAATAAACCCAAAACAGTACACCAACTCATCGGGAAATATGCCACAGTCCGCTCAGGTACCGTCAATGAAAAAAACGGTGAAGCCATACTCGAAGATGGTGGTGCCGGGCTAATTTTGCAAATACGAGCGCCATTTACAGAAGGTATAAAACGGGGTGATCGCGTTGTTATTATTAGCTATGACGCAGACTCACACAGTTACCAAGTTGTCACTGAAAAAGAATTCCGCAACTAAAGCTATTGGTTGTTATATAAAATAATACTTGCTTGAATCATCGAAATGACGACATCGTCAGAACCTATGGAGAAAAAATATGGATTTGGCTGCATTAATGCCCTTTTTAACCATTGTCGGAGGGATAATCCTAGTTATTTTAGGGTTTTTTGGGTTATTCAAAGCCTTCTATATCAAAGTCCCACAAGGTACTGCTTTGATTGTCAACGATATGTCGTCTCAACCAAAAGTACATTTTACTGGGGCATTAGTTTATCCCGTTATCTACAAAAAAGAGTTCATGCGTATTTCATTGCTGACTCTGGAAGTTGACCGTCGCGGTAAAGATGGCCTTATTTGTCATGATAACCTACGCGCAGATATCACGGTTGCATTCTACTTGCGCGTAAATGAAACCACTGAAGATGTACTGAAAGTGGCTAAAGCTATCGGGGTTGACCGCGCATCAGACCACCAAGCCGTCAGCACCTTATTTAGTGCTAAATTCTCAGAAGCATTAAAAACTGTCGGTAAACAATTAGATTTAGCAACATTATTTGAAAATAGACAAGATTTCCGTGACCGCATTGTGGATGTAATAGGTAAAGACCTCAACGGTTACGCTCTGGAAGATGTCGCTATCGACTACCTAGAACAGACACCAAAATCAGCCCTCGACCCAAATAATATTTTTGACTCCGAAGGTATTCGTAAAATTACTGAAATTACGGCTATTCACAATATAGAAACCAACCAGAAAGAACGAGACCAAGAACTGGCGATTCAAAAGAAAAATGTGGAAACGCGTGAAGCTAGCTTAGCACTTGAGCGTCAACAAGCTAATGCAGAAGCCCGTCAAAAACGTGAAATCGATAATATCCGAGCGCGTGAACAGGCTGAAACTTTACGTGTTCAAGAAGAAGAACGTTTAAAATCAGAACAAGCACGTATCCAAACTCAGCAAGAAATTGAAATTCGTGAAGAAAACCGCATGCGTGAAGTCGAAGTGGCTCAACAGAACCGCACTCGCGCTGTTGCTATTGAAGAAGAACGCGTTAGCCGTGCTCGTGAACTTGAAGTCGTTGCTCGTGAACGAGAAGTTGAATTACAACGTATTGAAAAAGAAAAAGCGCTGGAAGAAGAACGTAAGAATATCTCTAATGTAATCCGTGAGCGTGTAGCAGTGGAAAAAACGGTTGCACAAGAAGAGGAACGCATTAAAGAAGTTCGCGAAGTTTCTGAAGCTGAGCGTATGAAAAAAGTCACTGTCATTAATGCCGAAGCAGAAGCGGAAGAGTCTTTAGTCCGCCAAGTGAAAAAAGCTGCCGCAGATGAAGCTAGCGCTAAACACCGTGCAGAAGAAATCAGTACGATGGCACAAGCTGAATTAGAAGCATCAGCAAAACAAGCTGAATCGAAAAAACGTTTAGCTGAAGGTATTGAAGCTGAGCATGCCGCATTAGGTTTAGCAGAAGCTCGTGTTCGCCAAGCAACTGCGGAAGCCGAAGAAAAAGAAGGTTTAGTACTTGCTAATATCACGGCTGAGAAACTGCTAGCCGAAGCACGTGGCTTGAAAGAAAAAGGCTTAACTGAAGCCCAAGTTATGGAAGCTAAAGCAAAAGCTGAGCAACAACAAGGGTTTGCTGAAGCAAAAATTCTTGAAGAAAAATTAGCAGCGCAAGCTCGTGGTGAAGAACAACAAGCTAACGCTAAAGAAAAATTAGGCTTAGCCGATGCCAAAGTCCTTGAAGAAAAACTGGCAGCACAAGCTCGCGGTGAAGGTCAATTAGGTTCAGCACAAGCAGAAGTTATCCGCCAACGCCTGAAAGCCGAAGCTGATGGTTTAACAGATAAATTTAAATCAATGGATCACCTCAGCGATACTGCTCGTTCTCATGAAGAGTTCCGTATGCGTCTTGAGAAAGAATTTGAACAAGCCATGGCCTCTATTGATGCGAATAAAGAAATTGCTCGTGAACAAGCCGATGTATTGGCTGCTGCACTGAGCAAAACCAATATCGAAATTGTAGGTGGTGATGGCAGCTTCTTTAATACTTTCTCAAAAGCACTTAGCTTAGGCAAAGCTGTTGATGGTTTTATGGATAAAAGCAGCTTCGCTAAAGAGAATGTTGAAAAACTAATTAATCGCAGCAAAGAAGATAAGAAAGTTGATATTGCCGCTTTACTAAAAAACCCTGAAGTTCAAGACCTAATCAATGGCTTTATGGCAGCGAAAGGGGCAGGGCAACTGGCAAAAACAGTCACTGCAAAACCTATTCCACCGACAGATGACCAACTTTAAGTAATCAGCACATATAGGGGTAATTCTACCCCTAATCGCTTTTCATTTTTATTGTCTTAGTTAAGGGAATTTGCTGCACCATGTCAGATATTCAGGATACGGATCGCGAACAAGAAATACTCGATAGCGCTGTCGCAGAAGGGGGGGCGTATGAAATATTGCGTAAGCGCCTAACCGAGCAAGGTCAGCAACTTCATCAAAAAGCTTCGTTACTGAATGAAAAACGGCTAGAAGAATTTGGCCAAAGCCAAATGGATATTATTGGCCGCATTCGTATTCGTACTGAAAATAATTGCCAAGCAAGGGACATTGTTCGTGTTGGTGAATGGCTTTTATTTGGTTATAACGTTTTCCTCGGGCTTAAAAAAGAAACTCACCTTGAAGATGTTTTTTCATTATATCGACTCGTCGAAGGTGAGGATGAATTTGATGTTGAAGCCGTCCCTTACGAAGAAACCTTTTTAAGCGATAATCGCTTTGTTCAAGATTTTACTGAACTGTACACTTACTATAAAAACACCCAACTCCTTCAGCTTGTTGAAAGGGATGGGAAACTTCTCGCCAGTTTCCAAATTGGTGACCGCATCACTGATGTCCGTGTTTTCCGTTGGTCTATATCAAGTGATAAGCGCCGTATCGAATATATAGATAATCGAGGTGAGCGGGACATAGCTCTTCCTCCCGCGTATGACTTTGAATGGCATAAAACCACACGCGAAAACACGGTTAATGGTCGTTACCCTCATCTAAATATTCTTGATACTGTATTTATTGAAACTATCGGTGGCGACTTAACAATTAAGTGTGAAAATAATACTGAAGATGGTTTAGGGATTTATCGGGAAGCTGTTCTGGATAAAAACCAGTCTCTTGATGACGCACAAATTGAATACGCTCAAACAGGCAGCTTAATTATATTAAAGGTTCTGCCTTACCGAGAAGAAAGCTGGCGTTATCTGGTTTACAACACATTATCCCAATCAGTACAACGCATCGATGCCATTGGGCAAGCTTGTGTTCAGCTACCTGAAGATCACGGCATTATTTTCCCTGGTGGCTACTATTTACAAAATGGCGATTACAAAACCTTTGATCAGCCCATGGAGGGAATGCGTTTTCGTCGTTTACGTCGTTCTCCAAATGGTGAAGATGTCTTATATGTTTTCTATTCCCCAAACCAAGGTCGCCTTGCCCTATTTAACTATAATTTAATCGAACGTACATTATCCGTTCCGCTTATTGGGCATGGTTACGCCATGTTTGAAGATGGCAAAATGGTACTGTTTGAAGGTGAAGGGGAGGAAGCCACCCGAGTGCATCCTATGCAGGTTTGGCAAACACCTTTTTACTCAGAAGAGTTTGCAGATCAGCAACCAACCCGGAGTGGTTTTTTTGGGCGTATAGGTAATGCTGATTTAGTAAGGGGTATTTCAGAAATTTTGCATGTTGCAAAAGAGATAGAAGGTAACCAAGTTTCTATTGCGCGCTATGAACAACTTAGCCAACAACCCAAAAATTTATTAGATCTCTATTATTGGCTCAGCGATGAACAGTGCCTAAGTATTGGTAAATTACTGAAAGAGATTACTCAGACTAGTGAATTAGTTCTTGATGAGTATGAAAAAGTTGAGAGTATTAGGCAACAATCCGCCAAATCAATGAATGAGGCTGTCAGTCGTCAAAAATCACTACTTTCTTTGACACTGCCTGATGGTTGGACTGATATTCAACAGTTTGTTGATGGCTTAAATTCTCTCAATGCACATCGAGGGCATTTAATTTCATTACGTGAATTTCGCTATATGGATTTAGAACAACTCAGCGAAATGGAAAATGAAATAATTGAAGCTCAGCAATCTGTTTCACAAGCAACCGCAGCGTTCCTTGCAAGCGATAAAGCATTACTACCTTTTAAATCACAGCTTGCTATTTTTGAAGAACAAATAGAAAAATCACAAAACAGTGCTCAGTTAGACGTCCCCATGAATGACATGGAAAAAATGTCTGCTGATTTAGATATGTTATCCAATTTAATGGCATCATTGTCTTTTAACGATGTCACTCAACAAACAAGTATTATTGATGCTATCTCACAAATATATGCACAATTAAACCAGTCTCGTGCTCGCTTACAACAAAAACGAAAATCTCAAAGTAGCGTGGAAACTGTCGCGCAATTTGGGGCTCAATTTCGCTTGTTTAGCCAAGGGATCACCAATGCACTTTCCCTTGCCTCTGACCCTGAAAGTTGTGATGATCAGCTATCAAGATTACTGGTTCAATTAGAAGAACTGGAAAGCCAGTTTAGTAGCCATGATGAATTTCTCGATGATATTCTTGCTAAACGTGAAGAATTACTCGAAACCTTTGAGTCCCATAAACAAGTTCTAATTGACGACCGCCAACGTCGTGCTCAAAACTTATTAACCGCAGCAGATCGCCTACTCGATAGCTTGCAACGTAGAACCGTCCGTTTACAATCTCAAGATGAACTTAACGCTTTCTTCGCATCTGATCCCCTCGCATTAAAAACTCGCGAAATTATTGAAAAACTAAGGGAAATTAACGATAACGTTAAGGCAGATGATATCGATGCTCGTTTAAAAGCCTCTCGCGACCAAGCTATCCGCGTCCTAAGGGATAAAACAGATATTTTTGAAGATGGCGGCAATATCATTAAATTGGGTCGTCACCGTTTTAGTGTGAATACCCAAGAACTAGACCTAACGATTTTACCTAAGAATGATCAACTGTGGGTTTATCTAACAGGGACTGATTTCCAAGAACCTATTGAGAATGCAGAGTTATCACAGTTACGACCTTATTGGAGTGCATCACTAGAATCTGAGTCTGATACCGTTTATCGTTCAGAATACCTTGCTTATTCTATTATTTATGCGGCAACCAAGCGCCAAGACGGGCTGGATTTTAGTCTTCTAAAAAGTGCGTTAACTTCCCCAGAAAAACTTGAGAAAATTGTCCGTGATTTTGCTAGCCCACGTTACAAAGAAGGCTATGAAAAAGGTATTCATGACCATGATGCCGTTGCACTACTGAAAAAATTACTGCCAATCGGTGAAAATGCAGACCTTCTACGTTATAACCCAACAGCCCGTGCCATTGCTGCAATCTATTGGGAACAAGTACAAAACGAAGATTACCCTGCTCAATGGCCGGAACGCGCAAGAACGGCAATGAATATTCACCAATTATTCCATAATGATAATGCCCTACTTGACCTACAAGCCGAAATTGAAGCTGGTATCAGCTTATTTTTACAAGATAACCCAATTCAATGCCAAGGGTATGTACAGACTCAGGCTGCTGAATATCTAAGTTTTGCCTTAGCGAGAACACCCATAGAATTGGTTTATAGTAAATATGCTAGGGAATTAGTGCTCGCATTACAAAGCCGATTGGAAGATGCGCATATGTGGCTCGATTTCAATCGTTCACAACAAAACTTAGGTACTCGCTATGCTCAACGCTGGTCATTAATTCAAAACTGGCTACAAGGGCTATGTTCTGTACCTGAATTTTCTCATCTAGAACCTTATATACCAGGTGCAATCGCGATTATCATATTAGATAAAGTCGCCTCTGCCCGTTATAGTGAAGCTGACCTTTACTTTAAAGTTAGCGGTTTGCTAGGTGAGCATCCAACGATTGAAAACCAGACTTTATCCTTAAGTTTAGATAATTACTTTGGTCGTATGCGTGGGCAAAGGAAACGTTTTATTCCTGAATTTCGCCAGTATCAAGCATTACGACAACGCATTATTGCCACAGAACGTAGTCGCTTAAAACTTCATGAGTTCAAAGCCAAACCACTGAGTTCATTTGTTCGTAATAAATTGATAAATGATGTTTATTTACCAATTATTGGTGACAATATGGCGAAACAAATAGGGGCTCTTGGGGAAGGGAAACGCACCGACCTAATGGGGCTACTATTAATGATATCCCCACCAGGTTATGGTAAAACTACCTTAATGGAATACGCGGCAGATCGCTTAGGGTTAATTTTTATGAAAGTTAATGGCCCTGCTCTTGGGCATGATGTGCTTTCCCTTGACCCCGAACAAGCACCTAATGCCACGGCAAGGCAAGAACTTGAAAAGCTGAATTTAGCCCTCGAAATGGGGAATAATGTGATGCTATATGTCGATGATATACAACATACACACCCTGAGTTTTTACAGAAATTTATTTCCTTATGTGATGGAACAAGGCGCATTGAAGGGGTTTGGAAAGGAAAAACTAAAACTTATGATATGCGAGGCAAAAAATTCTGTGTCGTCATGGCCGGTAACCCTTATACCGAGTCAGGAGAAGTGTTCCGTATTCCAGATATGCTAGCAAACCGTGCTGATATCTATAACCTCGGGGAAGTATTAGGTGGGATGGATGATGCTTTTGCATTGAGTTATATCGAAAATAGCCTCACATCTAACCCTGTATTAGCCCCTCTAGCGTTACGGGACCTTAATGACCTCTACTTATTTGTCGACAAAGCTATGGGGAAATCAATCTCAACTAACTCACTCAGCTACCCATATTCTGATGCTGAAATAAATGAAATTACTTCAGTAATCAAAAAAATGATTAAGTTACGAGATATTGTATTGAAGGTGAACCAACAGTATATCGCAAGTGCAGCCCAATCAGATAAATACCGTACAGAGCCGGCTTTCCGCCTACAAGGTAGCTATCGAAACATGAATAAATTGAGTGAAAAGGTTTCTTCAGTTATGAATGACGATGAGCTAGAAAGGTTACTTGATGACCACTACCTTGGGGAAGCTCAACTTTTAACCACTGGTGCAGAAGAAAACTTACTTAAACTGGCTGAAATACGTGGCACTCTTTCTCAGAAAGATGCTAAACGCTGGCAGCAAATTAAGAAAGACTTCATGCGTAATAAAGCACTTGGTGGCGATAATGCCGATATTGGTGATCGGGTCGTGGGCCAGCTAGCTTCATTAGTAGAAAGCGTCCAAGCCCTTGGTAACCCCTGATGAACTTTTTGCAAGGTTACCCGCGTATTAGGCTATTAATTTTTCTGGTAGCAATTTTTATTATTGTTCAGTTAATTAATAGTCTAACAGCGGGTGGGTTAACCCCCTTTGGGGTTGTCCCTCGAACCATGACCGGGTTACTAGGCATTTTTTTTGCCCCCTTTATCCACGGTAGTTGGGAGCATCTATTCAGCAATTTACCGCCATTTATCATTTTAAGTGCCTTGCTACTTCATCGCACAGTTAAAGCTTATCTACTGGCGTCATTGTTTATTATCAGTGTTGGTGGTTTAGCTGTTTGGTTACTAGGCCGTAATGCTATCCATATCGGTGCTAGTGGCTGGGTTTTTGGTCTATGGGGCTTACTCATTGCCCAAGGCTTTTTACGGCGAAAATGGGTTGATATTGCCATTGCATTATTCGTGTTATTTTATTTTGGTACGATGGCTAGCGGCTTGCTCCCCATTAACCTGTATATTTCTACTGAATCCCATATTGCTGGTGCCCTAGCTGGTATCACCTACGCATGGTTAGCTAATCGTTACGACAAAAAAACGCGTTGATCTTCGCTCAAATAACCCCACCATTTGACTCATTTTTTATATTTTTTCCCATTTTACGTATCCCTTTTTGTGAGCTTGATTCACATATTAATAATTAACTTAAAATTAACCAATAATTAACAATGTAATAATGCTAGTCTCAAAAAACAATAACGACAATGGAGACACAACCGATGAAAAAAAAAGTCATACCTATCGCAATGGTTTTCGGGTTAACCACCTTGTCATTCACCTCACTTGCCGCACACACTACACAAGTGAAAATTGAACGAGACAGCTATGGTGTTCCTCATATTTATGCCGATGATACTTATAGCCTTTTTTATGGGTATGGTTATGCTGTCGCACAAGACAGGCTGTTCCAAATGGAAATGGCGAAACGCAGCACACAGGGCACGGTTTCAGAAGTGTTAGGTAAAGATTACATCGCTTTTGACAAAGATATTAGAACTAACTATTGGCCAGATTCTATTCATCAACAAATAACTCATTTACCGACAGAACAGAAAGATATTCTAAAAGGTTATGCTGATGGAATGAATGCATGGATAAAACAAGTTAATGAAAAACCAAATGAATTAATGCCTAAGCAGTTTATCGATTATGGTTTTTTACCTTCACAATGGGATAGCTTTGATGTTGCCATGATCATGGTTGGTACAATGGCAAATCGTTTTTCTGATATGAACAGTGAAATTGATAACCTTGCATTACTTACTGCACTGAAAGATAAGTATGGTGAACAAATGGGAGTAAAAGTCTTTGACCAAATTAATTGGCTTAATAACCCCAATGCACCAACAACCATCTCACCGCAAGAATTTACCTATTCAGATTCAAAAAATAACAAAATAACAACACAATTGAATCAAATTAATGATTACCGTTTAACGGCTCCCATGTTTGATCGACCCGCTAAAAATAACTCAGGTAAACTTATTGCTCTTTCCCCTAAACAAAACAATGCGTTAATTTCCCAACAGTACGAACAAGGTGGAGCTAATGGGATTGCGGGCTACCCCACCACCAGCAATATTTGGTTAGTGGGGAAAAATAAAGCTTCTGGCGCAAACGCTATTTTACTCAACGGCCCTCAGTTCGGTTGGTTTAACCCCGCATATACCTATGGTATTGGTTTGCATGGTGCAGGGTTTAACATTGTTGGAAATACTCCTTTTGCCTACCCAGCTATTTTATTCGGTCATAATGGCCATATTTCTTGGGGGTCAACGGCAGGGTTTGGCGATGGTGTTGATATCTTTGCTGAAGAAGTTTCACCTGAAAACCCCAATAATTATTTACATCAAGGCCAATGGAAAAAAATGCTAACACGCCAAGAAACAATCAACGTAAAAGGCGAAAAACCGGTTACCTTTGCTGTTTACCGTACAGTTCATGGCAATATTATTAAGCGCGACGACTCTACTCACACCGCTTACAGTAAATCTCGCGCATGGGATGGGAAAGAAGTATCATCATTAATGGCATGGGTTAAACAAGGGCAAGCACAAAATTGGCAGCAATGGCTAAACCAAGCAAAGGACCAAGCCCTCACAATTAACTGGTACTACGCCGATAAAGACGGAAACATCGGCTATGTTCACACCGGTCATTACCCAGATCGCCAAGCTAACCATGATCCGCGTTTACCTGTTCCAGGAACAGGTGATTGGGATTGGAAAGGTATGCAACCCTTCGAAAACAACCCTAAAGTGTATAACCCTAAATCAGGTTATATCGCTAACTGGAATAATTCCCCCGCAAAAAATTACCCTGCGAGCGACCTTTTTGCTTTTCTCTGGGGCAGTGCGGATAGAGTGACAGAGATAGACAACCTCATAGATTCTTATGATAAATTAACATCAGATGATATGTGGAATATTTTACAACAGACTAGCCGTGTTGACCTCAACCGGCGTTTATTTATGCCTTATTTAAGCCAAGCTACTGAAGCCTTACCAGCTAGTGATAACGCTGCCAAATTAGTCTCAATACTCAAACAATGGGATGGTATAAACCAATTATCCAGTGATGGTAAACACTATATTCACCCTGGTTCAGCCATCCTTGATATTTGGTTAAAAGAGATGCTCAAAGCTACATTAGGCCAAACGATCCCAGCCCCATTTGATAAATGGTATCTTGCAAGTGGTTATGAAACCACACAAGAAGGGCCTACAGGGTCATTAAATATTAGCACGGGTGCCAAGTTACTTTATGAATCACTACTGGGTAATGACTCCGCTATTCCTCAAACAGTGGATATTTTTTCAGGTCAATCCAAGAATACTATCATCCGAAAAGCACTGGATACCACCTACCAAAAAATGAAAGATAAATACGGCGACGACCCTGCAAACTGGCAAACCAATGCTACTGCATTAACTTTCCGTGAAAATAATTTCTTTGGGGTTCCACAGGCTCTAGCAAAAGAAAATTTCCATCAAAATGAATACCATAATAGAGGTACAGAAAATGACCTTGTGGTATTTACTGAAAATGGTGTTCAAGCGTGGGATGTTGTTGCTCCTGGTCAAAGTGGTTTTATTTCGCCCCAAGGCAAACGCTCACCCCATTACCAAGACCAGCTTTCACTGTACAACCAGTTCGGTAAAAAACCATTATGGTTAGATAAACAAGAACTGGCGCCACATATAGAATCAACGGAAACACTCACTGTTTATCAATAAGCTTATTTTGATAACTAAATACCAAGACTTCTTGGTATTTAGTTTTTAACTGTGACTCGATATACACAACGTGCCGCACCATTTAGCAAGTATTGCTCACGCACAACACTCCCCTCGTCACCGACTACCTCGCTAAATAAAGTTAATTCCGAACGGCAAAAGTTTTGGCAAACCGTCGCGGCAGCACAAATTGGGCAATGATTTTCAATAAATAACCAACTGTCATTATCTTGCTCAACTTTCGCCATATAGCCTTCCTCGCTCCGGACTTCTGCTAATGCTGCTAAACGTTCCGGCAATGCCAAACCTTTACAACGTGCAAAATATTTATATCGGCTTTCCTCTTCTCTTTGGCTTATCAGGCGCTCTAAACCCTCATCACCAAAAATAGTACGAACAGAATCAATTAATTGCAGAGCTAATTGCGCATGGGTATCAGGAAAACGCTGGTGCCCTAATTCAGTGAGAACCCAATTTTGCCGAGGCCTTCCTGCTCCAGTTTGTGACATACACTGAGCACCTTCCACTAACCCTAAAGTAACTAACTTTTGAAGGTGTTGCCGTGCAGCCTCCCCCGTCAGATTTAAATCTTTAGCGATTACTGCTGTAGATATTGGCCCTTTCGTTTTAATACAAAAAAGGACTTTATCTACGGCTTGAGTGAGATTTAAATTATCAAAGTAATTACTTGCCTTAATCATTATACGACTCTATTATCCAATACATTACTTGGATAATACCTCTTTTCTGACTATTCCGTCTAGCGGGTCTCTCTATGAGCAATAAAACACCAACAACAGCACAGGGTAAATGGGCTGATTTACTCAGTGGTTCCAATGCATTACTCACAATAGCGCTCACTGGAGGCGTTGCCTTACACGCTATTAATATTTATATCGTAACAACCATATTACCCAGTGTGGTTAACGATATTGGTGGTCTTGAATATTATGCATGGAATACCACGTTGTTTGTGGCAACTTCAATTGTCGGTTCAGCGCTTTCCAGCAAAATTTTAGATAGCTTTGGGCCTAAATTTGCCTATTTAATAGCATTAATATTATTTTCCCTTGGGTCTATCTGGTGTGCGGCTTCCCCATCTATGTTGATATTACTTGGAGGTAGAGCGCTACAAGGACTTGGTGGGGGGATTTTATTCACACTAAGTTATGCTTTGATCCGAATTGTTTTCACAGAAAATTTATGGTCACGGGCGATGGGCGTCGTTTCTGGTATGTGGGGAATAGCGACCTTATGTGGCCCAGCCATTGGTGGTATTTTTGCAGAGGGAGGTCATTGGCGCTGGGCATTTTGGGCCCTACTCCCTGTAGCCGTTTTTTTATCCTTAATTGTCATCGGACAACTACCAAAAAGGCAAAACCAGCCACCTCAAACGGCTAAAATTCCTTTCTTAGCAATATCATTACTTGTTATCTCAGTTCTTGCTATTTCAATTGGTAGCTTATCGGAAAAATTACTAGCAAACCTGATTGGCTTATTCATTGGCCTCGCCACACTTATTATTATTGTGTTGTTAGATGGGAAAAACGGAAAACGTTTATTACCAACCGGCTCCTATTCGTTAAAAAATCAGCTTGGTGTGATTTTTTTAACTATGTGCTTACTTGTTGGTGGTATGACAACAGAAATTTATGTACCTTATTTTCTTCAAACCATTCATCACTTTTCACCATTATATGCAGGGTACTTAACTGCGATCATGGCTGCTGGCTGGACAATAGGGGCACTATTTAGTGCAAATAAAACAGGTAAGGTAGTCATTCAGATTATAAGAGTCGGGCCGGTCATCATATTTATATCTCTGATTGTTCTAGCAGTATTGACGCATAACCAGAAACTGACCGAATCTTTACCTTTATTTATTATTTACTTAATTGCTATGGCGGGCGTTGGGCTAGGTATTGGCATTTGTTGGCCTCACCTCGTTCTACGTGTATTTAATAATGCGCCAAAAGGGGAAGAAAACCTTGCATCTTCTTCAATAATTACTATTCAGCTATATGCCACGGCCTTATCAGCAGCTCTTGTTGGTGTCGTTGTTAACAATAGTGGGCTAATCAGCCCCGGCGGAATGTTGGGGGCACAACAGGCATCTATCTGGCTATTTGCGTTATTTGCCCTTAGCCCGTTGATGGCTATCATCATGATCCGTAAAGTGAAATAATTAAATCCAACTAAAATGGGAGCAACCTAGCTCCCATTTTTAATTAATTCAGTGTTTTTTAGTACGCATAAAGTACGGTAGAGCCAATATGCTAACAAGCAAGACAACAATCGTCGCTATCATAACCACTAAAAAGGCATGATCAAAAGCAATATTAGCCTGATTAATTAATCTGTTAGCACTGTCTAATGGTAGCTTTTCAGAAACCAGCAACGCTTCATCAATGCTATCATAGACCTTATTACTGACCGCTAAATCATCTGGAAGGGATAGCTTTAACGTATAAACAGCACTCATCAACCCCCCCATAAAAGTCACGCCAAGTACACTACCAATTTCATAAGCAACCTCTTCAAGAGAAGCTGCCATACCTGCTTTTTCTTCGGATGCACTTAACATTACCGTTGTAGAAGCCGTAGTAAAAATAGCCCCTAACCCAAAGCCAATCAAAAATAAGAATGAAAGTAATAATAAACCTGTTGATGTTTTAAATACCCACGCTAAACCAACAACACCAATTAAGGTACATGTAAACCCTAAAACAGCTAATTTTGTTTCACCTAACTTATGCAAATACACCCCCGCTAAAGGGGCTGAGATCAACGAGGCAATAGGAATAGGCATGATATAAAGCGCCGCGTCAAATGGCGTATAACCTAGTACCAACTGTAACCGCTGACTAAGCAGCAGTTCGACCCCAACAATAACCACAAGGGATATAATTGCCATCAAGATACCAGCACTAAATTTAGGATTTCTCAATAAGGCAAAATCAATCATTGGCGATTCCGATGTGATTTGCCGATGCCTAAAGACCGCCAAAAAGACCACACCAATAACCCCAGAAGCCATTACAGCAGTCCAATCTGTATAAGCTTTACCTATTTCTTTTAATGTATAAATAGAACTGATAAGCCCGATCAAAACTAAAATAGCACCCAGTACATCGATTTTTTTGGTGTTATTTCCACCGCATTTAGGAACCAAACAATAAGCAAATGGTAAAACTAATAACACAACAGGAACATTAATTAAAAAAACAGAACCCCACCAAAAATGGTTAAGTAAGATGCCGCCAATTAAAGGGCCAATAGCGGCACCACCTGATGCCACAGCAGACCAAATACCGATTGCGAGCGCCCTTTCTTTTGGGTTTAAAAAAACATTCCTAACAATCGCTAATGTCGCAGGCATACTTACAGCAGCACCAACAGCGAGGAAACCTCGAGATAAAATTAAACTCATCGCCGTTGGCGAAAAAGCCGCACATAATGACGCTATGCCAAATAATGGTAGCCCCAATAAAAACATCTGCTTATGACCCACTTTATCGCTTAACATTCCCGCAGCAGGCAATAAACCTGCAACCACTAATGGGTAAGCATTCATAATCCATAGTTTTTCAGATGCGGTCGCACCTAAATCATGAGTCAACTTGGGCAGTGCGGTATAAAGCACAGTAACATCAATAACTATAAGAAATAACACACTTGATACTAACAGAAGTACTATCCAGCGTTTATAATCGGCTAACATAAAATTCTCTCAATGAGTTTAGTTGATCACGCTTTATTGATGATCGTGCTATAATATAAATCCATACGTATGTATTGAAAAGAGGTTTTTCTAAATGGGACGTCAACGAACGATTGATCGCGATAAGGTACTGGATACCGCTGAAGAAATCGTCATTACACAAGGGGCCGCAGCCCTGACTATTGATGCTGTTGCAAAAGCAATGGGGATTTCTAAAGGTGGAGTTCAGTACTGCTTTGGCAATAAAGAGGCCCTTATCGATGCGATGTTTGAACGTTGGGGCCGATCCTATGATGAAGTATTCAACCGAGTTATTGAGCAAGATAATAGCCCAGAAAGGAAAATTTTAGCCCATCTACAAGCAACCCATGAGCACGATAAAGTCTCAATGGCCAAAGGTGCGGCCTTAATGGCGTCATTATTACAAACGCCGGAATACCTTAAAAGTACACGTATTTGGTATCGTGAACGTATTGAAAACCTGGATACATCCACAGAAAAAGGCAAACAGGCAAGAATTATTTTTCTAGCAACTGAAGGCGCTTTTATGCTGCGCTATATGGGATTAATGGAAATCGATGATAATGAATGGCAATCTATATTTAGTGATATGATTAACTTATTGAAAAACGACTCATAACATCCTTTTTTAAAATAAATAATCTCTTAATTTTAATATCATTATACAACATATTTAAATGGAGATTATTATGAGACCAATTATTATCAATGTTGATTATAAACATAACCCAAATAAAATATATAACATTTCCAACAAGGTCACACTAAAAAACAAGATAGTAAATATAGCAAACAAAAACATAGAACTAAATTATAAAAAAGAAATTATATCAAACAAAATAAAAAGCGATAAAAAAAACATAGAAAGTATAGATAATATAGATTTGTTTTCTAGAATAATTAGAGAAAAAAATGTAATTTACACTCAATCACAAAATAAAACACTACCACCACAATATATTAATTTAATTAAAAACCACCGAAAAACATTCATTCCAACAGGGAATAATGATCATACCATAGTCCTATGTTCCGGCGATCTCATCGGAAAAGGGGTATATGGAGCCGCCTATAGGATAGGTAACTTTGTTATCAAAATACCCAATGATGACAATATACAGAAAAGTAATAAAAACACCGAGTACTCTCGCTGTTCAAATGTATTAAATGAAATAAATAGGGATAATGATTTTTCTCGAGGAATCACATTAAAAAATGGTAAACAAGTACTAATTACCAAATATGTCGATGGTAAGTCTATAACTGGAAAAAATGCATTTGACTTTGTAAAAGAGAAAGGGCGTATTTTATTTGATTATGGTTCTGAAGGAAATGTTAAAATAGATAAGAATGGAAAAAAATATGTTATTGATGTCGACTTTGTAGCACAAGCTACTGGGTTAAAAAAATATCCCTCATTAGGAACCCTAACAATACATGAAATTTATAAGGATATATTTACTATAAACCCACTTAAAACGAATAATGAAAAGCCTTTTTATTATTCTGAAATAGAAGATCTTTTACCAAAATTGAAAGGAAAGTGAAATAACATCCTTACTAACGATACTATTCCACAACACAGGGTCATTTTTCTTACAAGGAAAATGACCCTGATGCAGGAAAATGAGTGACTAAACCAGCGGTATAAAGCTGTTCTATAATTAACAGATCAAAATTATAATTCGGTGTTAATTTTTCATACCTCCGATTATCAAGGCTATCTAAATACATTAGGTTTTCATCAGCACAACACCGTATAAGTGCAAGTAAAAAAACACTATTTTCAAAATAAAGATCATTGATACTTAACGCATTTTCTTTTTTTATAAAGAAGAGGTTATCAATATATTCAACTTTTTCTTGCCTTTCTTTTTTATTTTCTATACGTATACAATCAACACAAATATGTTCAAGATTGCTTAAATTTGAAAAAAAAGCTCATTACGGTTAAATAATGAGCCCTTTATTAATCAATTTATTAATTACTCAACCGTAACAGATTTCGCTAAGTTACGAGGCTGATCTACATCAGTACCTTTAATTAATGCGACGTGATAAGACAGTAATTGTAATGGGACAGTATAAAAAATTGGTGCAATCAGTTCTTCAACATGAGGTAAAGAAACGATTTTCATATTTTCACTGGCTTCAAATCCCGCGTCTTTATCAGCAAACACATACAATAAACCGCCGCGAGCACGCACTTCTTCAATATTTGATTTAAGCTTTTCAAGTAACTCATTATTAGGAGCAATAATAATGACAGGCATATCTGCATCGATTAACGCTAATGGACCATGTTTCAATTCACCCGCAGCGTAAGCTTCCGCATGAATATATGAAATTTCTTTCAATTTCAATGCCCCTTCAACTGCTATAGGGAATTGATCACCACGACCTAAGAATAATGCATGGTGCTTATCAGAAAAATCTTCCGCTAATGCTTCGATGACTTTATCTTGAGACAACATGCTTTCAATACGGGAAGGGAGCGCATGTAATGCATGGGAAATATTTTCTTCCAGCTCAGGGTTTGCGCCTTTTAAACGCCCCATATACGCCACTAACATCAGTAAAACAGTTAATTGTGTAGTAAATGCCTTGGTTGATGCCACGCCAATTTCTGCACCCGCTTTTGTCATCAACGCAAATTCTGATTCACGTACCAATGAAGAGCCTGCAACATTACAAACAGCTAAAGAAGTCAGATAACCTAATTCTTTAGATAAACGCAATGCCGCTAATGTATCCGCCGTTTCACCTGACTGAGACAACGTGATCATTAAACTATTTTTACGATGTGCTGGATTGCGATAACGATACTCTGAAGCGATTTCCACATCACATGGAATACCTGCTAAGGATTCAAACCAATAGCGCGCAACCATGCCTGCATTGTAAGATGTTCCACAAGCAACAATTTGAATATGCTCAACTTGAGATAAAATATCACCGGCTTTAGGGCCTAATTCGCTCAAATCGATGCCATTGTCTTTGTCAAAACGCCCTTCAAGGGTGTTTTTAATTGCCATTGGCTGTTCGTAAATTTCTTTTTGCATGTAATGACGATAAACGCCTTTATCACCTGCATCATATTGAACATTTGATTCGATTTGCTCGCGTTCAACAGGGGCACCGTTATTATCAAAAATACGAACAGTACGGCGAGTAACTTCCGCGACATCACCTTCTTCAAGGTAAATAAAACGACGAGTCACAGGCAGTAGTGCTAATTGGTCCGATGCTAAGAAGTTTTCACCCACACCTAAGCCAATAACCAATGGGCTACCAGAGCGTGCGGCGACTAATAATTCAGGAATACGGCTATCCATAATTACCGTACCGTAAGCACCGCGTAATTGTGGAATAACACGTTGAACCACTTCCACCAGTGACCCACCTTTTTGTTGTTCATGGTGAACAAGGTGAGCAATCACTTCAGTGTCAGTCTCTGAACTAAAGACATAACCGAGTTTTTTCAGTTCTTCTTTCAGTTCTAAGTAGTTTTCAATAATACCATTATGAACAACTGCAATATAACCTGACGTATGCGGGTGAGCATTACGTTCACTTGGAATACCATGAGTCGCCCAACGAGTATGCGCAATCCCCGTTCCACCTGATACAGGGTTCTTTTCCGCTTCTTCCGCCAGCATTTGCACCTTGCCCACTTCACGTAAGCGTTGTAGATGACCTTCGTGATCAACAACAGCCATACCAGCTGAGTCGTAACCACGATATTCAAGACGACGAAGACCTTCTAACAAAATTTCTGCGATATCACGTTGTGCAACAGCACCTACAATTCCACACATATTTTATTGATTCCTAGACAAAAGGCTCTTTCTATAGAGACCCTTATTTTGTCGTAACCTAATTGTTGTACAGTTTTCACTGTTCCCCAGCCTTGTAGAAAATGGGGATATTTATTTTTATATTGCTACCTTAGGTAGCTATTTTAATCTTTGCTATTTATTAGCGTTTTTATCATAGGAGAGATATCGCTATCACTCCTTAATATTTACTTATTTTTTCTTAACTGGACGTTGCCAGTTTTTTATATGCATTTGCTTTACACGGCTAACAACAAGCTCATCTTCATTCACATCACGAGTCACTGTCGTACCAGCACCAATGGTTGCACCTTTTGCCACTGAAACTGGCGCGACTAATTGGGTATCAGAGCCTACAAATACATCATCACCGATAATGGTTTTATGTTTATTAGCGCCATCATAGTTACAAGTGATAGTTCCAGCACCAATATTCACGTTATCACCAATTTGTGCATCACCGAGGTAACTCAAATGGCCAGCTTTAGAACCTAACCCTAAAGACGCATTTTTCATTTCAACGAAATTACCTACGTGCGCTTTGGCCGCTAATTTAGCACCTGGGCGTAAACGCGCAAAAGGGCCAACCGTGCATTCTGATGATAAATCAGAGTTTTCTATTACTGAATATGGGCTAATAACTGAGTTATCCCCAATTACACAGTTTTTCAAAATACAGCCAGATTGAATATGGACGTTATTGCCTAATGTCACATCGCCTTCAATGATCACATTGGTATCAATAATAATGTCACGACCATGAGTCAATGTTCCACGCAGGTCAAAACGTGCAGGGTCGATTAGCATCACCCCCGCTAATAACAGTTTTTCAGCTTGTTCTTTCTGATAAACCCTTTCTAACGCAGCCAATTGCAGACGGTTATTCACGCCTTCCATTTCACTTAAATGTTTAGGATGAACAGTTGCAATTTTATTCCCTTCTTTATGCGCTAATGCGATGACATCTGTAATGTAATATTCGCCTTGTGCATTATCGTTGTTTAGCTGAGCCAACCAACGTTTAAAATCTTTACCACTAGCAACCATAATACCAGTATTGATTTCTTGGATCTTACGTTGCTCTTCAGTCGCATCTTTCTGTTCAATAATACCGACAACTTCATTATTTTCACGAATGATACGTCCATAACCACTTGGATTATCTAAGATAACGGTCAGTAAACCAATTCCACCTTCAGGTTTCACTTCAATTAAGCGATCTAAGGTATCTTTGGCAATCAATGGGACATCACCATATAACATGACAATGTCTTCATCATCTTGGAAGTTTGGTGCAGCTTGTTGCATCGCATGGCCCGTTCCAAGTTGTTCGGCCTGCAATACCCAATTTAGGTTTTGCTCACCCAGTTTTTCCTTCAGTAAATCACCGCCATGTCCGTATACCAGATGAATATCTGATGCACCAATGGATTTTGCTGTATCTATAACATGCTGCACCATCGGTTTGCCCGCAAGTAAATGCAAAACTTTAGGTAGATTTGAATACATCCGTGTGCCTTTACCGGCAGCTAAAATCACGACACTTTTTCTTTGCACAGTCATTTTTCCTGAAACTCCAACTTAGGGATGAAAGTAAACCTATTTCCTTTATAAATTACTACATATTTCGTTCAAATAAAAAAGCCAGTTAGGGTTAACCAACTGGCTTTTTTCTATACTGCTATCATTACATTAGCTTTTTAGTCAATTCGATCACTCGAAGTTTGGCTATTGCTTTTGCAAGTTCTGCCGATGCCTGAGCATAATCAACATCACCGTGTGCTTTACGGACGTGTTCTTCCGCTTTACGTTTAGATTCCACTGCTCGAGCTTCGTCTAAATCTTTACCACGGATCGCTGTATCAGCGAGTACGATAACACCGTTTGGTTGTACTTCTAAAATACCGCCGGAGAGGTAAATTAGTTCTTCTTCACCAAACTGCTTGGTAATACGTACCATGCCCGGTTTTATGG